>DAOWBJ010000311.1 GCA_030634125.1 Victivallales bacterium | reverse complement strand
TTTTCTGATTGGCGGCGACCATCTTTTCCTTGACTTTGGCAATATCCACAAACCAGGTGGAAATCGCGCGATAGATCAAAGGACTGTCATCACGCCAGCAATGCGGATAACTGTGTTTGATGGAAGCGCGATGAATCAGTTTGCCTTCCTCTTTGAGGCGGCGCATGATGTCTTTATCGCAATCTTTTACAAAGCGGTACGCGTAATCGGAAACCTCGGAGCTAAAGCAGCAATGTTCATCAACCGGACAAACTTCCGGTATGTTGTAGGCCTTACAGGCAATATGATCTTCTTCTCCAAATCCCGGAGCTGTATGAACTATGCCCGTACCATCACCGGTACTGACATAATCCGCGAGAATAATCATAAACGCGCCATCCGCAGCAAGTTCGCTAAAATACGGAAATAACGGCTCATATTTTTTATATTCGAGCTCGGCACCTTTGAATCTGGCGATAATTTCGGGCATTTCATCATCTTTATAATAAGCGCCGAGGCGAGCTTCCGCCAGTATCAAAATATCGTCGCCATCCTTGATTTTTACATAATCAACTTCCGCGCCAACCGCAAGTCCGAGGTTTGAAGGTAATGTCCAGGGCGTGGTCGTCCATGCCAGATAGTAAGTATTTTCTTCGCCGAGAGCTTTGAAACGAATAGTTATTGCCGGATCAGTAACATCAGAATAACCTTGATTGGCTTCAAAGTTTGACAGGGGCGTCGCGCAGCGCGCGCAATAAGGCAGGATCTTGTGCCCTTCATAAATTAACCCCTTGTCCCACAATTGTTTAAACACCCACCAGATGGACTCCATGTAGTTCAAATCCATAGTGCGGTAGCCGTTTTCGAAATCAACCCAGCGTCCCATGCGTTTAACTGTTTGTTCCCACTCGGCAGTGTAACGCAAAACTATACCGCGGCAGGCTTCATTGAAATTTCCGATTCCGTATTTTTCAATTTCTTTTTTGTCGCGCAGATCGAGTTCTTTTTCCATTTCGTTTTCGACCGGCAAACCGTGGCAATCCCAACCGAAAGTACGTTCAACATATTTACCGCGCATAGTCTGGTAACGCGGAACAACGTCCTTGATTGTTCCCGCGAGCAGATGCCCGTAATGCGGCAGTCCCGTCGCAAATGGAGGACCGTCATAAAAAACAAATTCCTCGCAATCTTTGCGGTTATCCAAAGACTTCTTAAAACACTGTTCTTTTTCCCAAAATTCTAGAACTTCCTCCTCCATTCGGGCAAATGCAGGATGATTATTTACTGGTTCAAACATTATTATTTCCTGTTATTATATTTTATTTTTATATTTTTTCAAAAGTTTTTATATTGTCATATTTAATACGTATATTCTTTATTTTGCCGCTGACATCAACTTCAAAACTGGCCATATCCGCTTGAATGTTTTTTATCTGGCAAACTTTAAATTGAGAACCATTCAGCACAACCAGATTGAAAGGTCCCGCTTTCGCGCCGGAACTGTCAACCGCGACTCCCTGAAAATAACGCTGTGTAAAAACAGGTTTTTCTTCTTCAACAATCTCTTCAACTTCAAGTATTTCTTCTTCCGGCACGACCTGCTCAGCCTGTTCATCTTCAGCGACTTCTTTAGTTTCTTTTTCCGGTATAACGCGTTTTACTCTTTTATCATGCTTGTTATGTTGTTCTTGCTGTATATCCTTCAACTTCTCGCTCATTGTATTTGACAAACCACTAAGCGGATCAAATGCCTCTTCAATATCAACTTTTTCTTGAGCTGTTTTCATGCGCAAAGCCATAACCAAAGGATAAATATACGGTATGAACAAACCAAGCAAAAAATGAAATTTCATTTTATGCCTTCTCGATTCAGCAATCGTCGCCGAAAGAAAGGCACTGCCCAAAAAGAAAGCGGCAATCAAAAACGCCTGTAAAATAAAGTGCCAGTCAGGGACTACACGAGCGTAAACCGCCATCATTGCAAAATCGACCACAGTTTCCCACGCATCAAGCAAATAACTCAAAATTTTAGAAATCATAATTCGCTCTTATTTTAAATATTTTAGTAAAATATTAATATAGCAAAAAAAAACAATTTTTCGAGCAAGGAGCAGTGAAAAAAAGAAAAATAAAAATCAAGCTTAAACGAGGGAACACGGATACACACAGACGAACACGGACTTTATCACGCCCGTGGCGTGATGACACGGACTAACACAAACCTTCGCAGAGCGACTACCCAATCCTAATAAAAAACAGTTTGACTTTCAATCAGGAAATGCTAGTGTACATATATTAATCTAAAAAACAACAAAGAGGAGTTGAAAATGACTGTAAAATTTAATGATATTTCATTGGCAGAATTTGAAAAAGATGTTAAAGGAAAAATAATCAACGTACAAGATGCGAAACTTATTCCAATTCAAAAAGCCGGTGATGAGAAAGCTTTAACCTCGATTTTCCTTTCAGCATTAAAATACATAGATGAATTCAGAAAACTTGTATTTAAAAAAATTGACCTCAGCACCTCAGGAAAAATACATGTATATACTGAAATTGATTTTAAAAATGATCCCAAAAAAGGTACATACGTGGATGAAGATAAAAAATCTCAAATACCTGATGGACTTATTCTTGTAGAGGTAAGAGGAAAAATAAAACAAGCTGCCATTCTTGAAATGAAAAGTAAAAATCATATCTTGGAGACAAAAAAAATAGAAGGTTACCTAGAAATTGCAAAAAAATATA
>DAOWBJ010000107.1 GCA_030634125.1 Victivallales bacterium | reverse complement strand
CTATTGTTTTTTCTGTTTTTTTAGTACTGCGTATCGAATAAGGCTAAGGTTTTTCGATAAACTTCGCATCTAGTGTTAATATCATATTTTTATTTTTCAGGAGAAAAATCTTTGCAACCACACTTTTCGGTCAGGCACTAAATAAGACATGCGGGTGCAAATCTCATAAAAAATTAATATGCCAAGAGGTGTTGATTATGCCAGAAGTCTCGTTTAACCAAATAATAAATAGCTGACTTACTTTTTCTTGGTTAAGGCGACTTTTGAGTTGTCTTTTAAATAAATATAATCGGCTAAAATTTTAACCGATTCATCCAGCAGCAAATCTGTTTTTTCCTTTTTTTCTTCATCATCTTCGCCGCTTATCTGCTTTATGTATTTCTCATTAGCTTCAAGCATCTTCTTTTCGGCGAGATATTCCGCCCAGCGTTTTTTCTCATTCAACGAAATATTTTTGCGTTTCCTGTACTCATTAAATTTTTTTATATTCTGGAGCAGTATTTTATATTTGGGATTTTTGAGACGCCGCGCAACAGAGCGCTCTTTAATATCATCAATAACTGTTGCCAGTTTCTGATCGTAATATTTGTGATCAATTTTTTCAATAGAATCCCATGGCAAATGATTTTCATTAAACTCTTCACCAATTTCCATATATTCCGTAAATGACGGCAGTTCAATGTCAGGTTTCACGCCCAGTTGTTGAGTTGACGAACCGTTTATACGATAAAAAACCTCGCTTTCAAACTTTACGCTTCCGGCTTTAAATTTATTGTAATCACGCAGAAGTCTGTCAAGTTTTATCACGTTAAGGACGGTGCCTTTACCATAAGTGCGGGAATCCCCGACAATTATGCCGCGATGATAATCTTTGATCGCGCCGGTAAAAATTTCCGCGGCGGAAGAACTTAACTTGTTAGTCATGACCAGCAAAGGTCCATTGTAATGGATTGTTTCATCCGGGTCGTACTTGATTGAAACGCGGCGTCTGCTGTTGCGCACCTGAACAATTGGTCCTTTATCAATAAATAAACCCGTCAGGTGAATCGCCTCCCGCAAGCTGCCGCCGCCGTTTGAACGCAAATCCATAACAACTCCGTCAACGCCTTCTTTTTCAAACTTCGTCAAAATATTCGCGACATCACGGCTTGAACTTTTGAAATCTTTATCGCCGCGAATTGCTCCCTCAAAATCAAGGTAAAAGCGCGACAAATCAATTATACCGATCTTCAGAATTTTACCGTTTTCATCTTTAATTTTTTGTATTTTCCCTGAAGCTTCACTATTTTTCAGTTTAACTTTTTCACGTACCAAAGTAATATTTTCAGGGATTGCACCATGACCTTTCGCTCCGGGAAGTATAGTCAGAGTAACCTTGGTTCCGGCTTTGCCGCGAATCAATTTAACAACATTGGTAACCGACATATCAACGATATCAACAGGGGGCTTTTCCCCCTGGGTAACCGCGATAATACGGTCGTCAGCTTTAAGTTTGCCATCCTTAGAAGCGGGACCGCCGGGAATGATTCTAACAATTTTTGTGTAACCATTATCACTGGTAAGAACCGCTCCGATACCAACCAGGGATAATTTCATTGATATGTTAAAGTCTTCCTCCAGTTCAGGAGAAAAATAACTTGAGTGCGGTCCGTAAGTTTGCGCGACACAGGTTAAATAAAAACTGAGGATACTCAATTTACTTTTCTGGCTCATTTCATTATAAATATCACGCAAACGCCTGAGAATTTTTTGTTCAGGAGTCTGTTTGCTCCACATTTTTTCCAGAATCTCAGCAGCTTTCTTATCAACTTTGCCATTCTTTTTCGCGGCCTTCAGCGCATTGTCTTTATCCAACTGCATGGAACGTTTGAGCAAGCGGAAATATAAAACATCACTCTTCAGCCGCTTGCGCCAAATCTCTTTCAACTGCGCTAAACTTTCACTGCGTTCAACCTTACTGCGATCCGATTGGATATATTCATCTTTAGTAAAATCAAAGCCTTTTTTGAGCTGTTTTTCGGCAAATTGACGATATGTCCGTAAACGCTCCAGATAGTATTGATAAATCTCAAACGCAAAATCGGAGTTACCTTCCCGGGTTAAATCATCTAAATAATAACGATATTTTTCAAATCTCTTGACATCATCTTTAGTAAAATAAGTTTTTCCCGGATCAAGGATTTTGAAATAAGCGTCAAAGATTTTCGAGGATATTTTGTTGTCCAGTTCATGCTGCCGATAATGACTGTTGGCAATTAAGGCAGAAGCAAGCTTAGTAATAATTCCCAATTCCTGTTTCTCACTTAACTTGTCATCATCACCGAAAGTTACGATTCCAACAAAAAGCGCGAAAATAAATATCAGGGGTCGACATAGTTTTAAAATTTTAATCATATTTATTCCTTAACATGATGTAAGCACATAAGTATTATTAACAATTATACTTAATATAGACTGATAAATCAACTTTACTACTCAAAAACGTTGACTTTCCCCCGCATTAGAAGTATTCTATACATATTAGTGAACTTTGTGAGGAAGTAAATCATGAAATTTCTTACAACATTATTTTTTTTAACAGTTTTCATAAGTTTTTGCGGTGCTGTAGAATTGCCGCTTATGCGCTTTGTCCCCGGTGTTGATGAGAACCATCCCGAATCGTATCGCTACGATTACGTCTGCTCCGAAGATTCATTTCCTGTCCCAGAGAATATTTATTGTTATTCTGAAAATGGCAAACTGCATTTTTTATTCCAGAAAAAACCAGAACACATCAATCTGTTTCATAAAGTCGGCGGCAGAGACCCACTCGAAGGCTTTAATCGGACTATGTTTTCAACAAGCAATTTCCTCATGCGCTGGTTGTTCCGCCCGATGGCTATTGCTTATACTACAGTTGTTCCGCGCCCTATGGTCAGGGCAATCTACAATATTACCGAACATGTAACTTACCCAAAACGTTTTTTAAGTTGTTTACTGCAAGCTAAATTCAAAGACGCCGGGATTTCTACAGTACGTTTCGCGTTTAATAGTACTGTTGGCGTCGCCGGAGCATGGGATCCGTCTGAATATTACTTTGATATGAAAAAACGGGATGAGGATTTCGGGCAAGCCTTTGCCGGTTGGGGAATTGGACCGGGATGCTATGTATTTCTTCCAGTTACAGGTCCCTGCAATATGAGAAATGCTATCGGCAAAATATTTGATAACGCTGTAGATATTAAGAATTTTCCTTTAGCATATGGAGCACAGACAACTGCCGTATCGCATAGATTACTTGTCAACTATGAGGACTATGAAAGGACTGTCAAAACCTCTGCTGATCCATACCATGTAATAAAAAATTTCTGGTATATACATCGCAAAAATCAAGTGGAAGATCATAAGCTAAGGATCAAAGATACTCAATATACTGAAATAGAGCAAACCGCTTCAAGCAAATCTCTGGAACATGTAAAAATGGACTCATACGCTTCCCAGGGAACAGAAATTGATACCCTGAAAGCAATGTTTTTTGATATTCAGGAAGAAAAAAGAAGTTTCTGGCATTATTTATCAATTTTCAACACGGACTTTGTTACTCAGGGAAGTGCGGATTCGATAAAACTACACACGGACAAGGATGAAATGGATTATCATTTCTGGGAGCAAAAAGAAAATCCAAAAGCGCCGTTAATTCTAATTACTCCCGGGCTCGGAGCTCATCACAGAAGTGACAAAGTACTGGCTATGGCGGAAAGTCTCCATGCTAAAGGTTTTGCGGTGGCGGCTATAAGCAGCAGCTTCAACTGGCATTTTATGGAAACTGCCGCCTCGACTGACGCCCCCGGCTTTATGCCTGTTGATGCCGGGGACACACGCAAAGCCTGGGCAAAAGTGATTGCGGAACTCTTAGAAAAAGACATCAAGCCAAAAAGAATAATTATGCTTGGCTATTCCATGGGGGCTCTTCATGCCTTGCATATAGCGAAGCTGGAAGAACGGCAAAACACTTTAGGGGTTGATCGTTATTTGGCAATTAATCCGCCGGTGGATCTTCTTTACGGCATGAATCAACTTGACAATTATTACAATACCCACAAACAATGGACAGAAGATGAATTAAAGCAGCGCGGGACCATCGCACTTGGTAAGATGATGGCACTCTCTAAGAAACAATATGCACGTCATAATGACGATATTCCTGCAATGCTGTCACATTATGAAGATACTCACCACCCGTTAAATTTCGAAAAAGATGAAGCAAAATTTTTAATTGGCTATGCTTTCAAAATGACCTTGCAGGAAATGATGCTGTCCATGCATCGCCGGGGTAAATTAACCAATTTAAAAACCAAATATAAATGGAACAATAAAACTGATATTCATAACGAAACTTTAGGAATGACTTTTCATGATTATTTGAAGAAAGTTATGGTACATCACCACAAAGAACGCTTCGGCAAAAATGTTTCCGAAGAAGAATTCATGGAAAAAATTGTTCATCACTCACACATGAAATCTTTTAAAGATCATTTTGTGGATAACCCTGATATTCGTATAGTTCATACAACAAATGATTTTTTAGTACATGATAAAAGCCGCAAATGGTTGAAAGAAACTTTCAAAGAAAAGATCGTATTTTTTGAACACGGCGGTCATCTGGGGAATTTACATTTCAATAAAGTCCATGACCAAATACATGATTTCCTGGAAAAAACTCCTCACATTGCCCCGCAACAACGAAACTATCACAAAGAAACTTATGCCTCTTTAGCCGCGCCTTACAGCATCCCGTCGACTCCTCCCCAAAGCTCAGAATTCCACAATCCGCGCTAAAGGCGAACGTCGCCTTCGATATGTGGATATACTTTTTCAAGAAGGCTAAGATTATAATAACTAATCGCTTATAATAGATTAAATCCTGCTCGATTTTTGAAAAAATGCGAACCTCTGAGTTATTTTGACAGGTTTCAGTAAAAAAAATCTTTTTTTTATAGATTCGGGGTTGCTTTTTTAAATCTTTCAAGTAAAGTAAGAGCTCATTCTCATCAATTGAGAGCGAATGCGAGTGTAGCTCAGCTGGTAGAGCATCACGTTGCCAACGTGATTGTCGTCGGTTCAAATCCGATCACTCGCTCCATTTTTTTGCCCTCAAATCACTAACAACCAACAAGTTCCGCCTCAAGCACAAAAATCTCTTGTCATTCCAATTCAAGCCATTTCAACCCCTTTCGTTACAACATTTATTGACAATTTATTGACAGTAAATTTGAGGCTAATTTGAACTTAGGGCAAATGCAAACTACTGTTTTTATTTATTGACAATTGCTCTAAAAGCCTATTCCATACCAGTATTCATCGATAATTTTACAAATTTTCATTATATTTCTAAGCAATGATTTAAAAGTTCAAACATTCAAAGTAGAGCTTACTTCTATTCTTTGCACTATTGAGGAAAGTGAACTAACTAATAACTTACAGCCGAATCACAGCCAGAGTCACAGCCAGAGTCACGGCCAGAGTCAAAATTGGCTTCAAAAGTTATTTTATCTTTAAGAAACAGAGAAATGAACAAATCTGAAATTGTTCATATGCTTGGACATAAAACTGTTTCAGGTGAACTAAAAAAACAACTTTAAAAACTTTTAGAAAATAAGTTAATTGAAATGACTATCCCGGACAAACCCAATAGTCGTTTGCAAAAATACCGATTAACAATTAAGAGCCGTTAAATTCAAGAAAAAAAGCTTTAAAATATTTGTCTGTTATTATTTTAAACTCTCACTTATGATATTCTAAGACTGAAAGTACGTCGTCAAGATTGAAACGGATGTAACGCGGTCCGAGCTTCCAATATTTTAATTTGCCGTCTTCACACATACGATCTATGGTTCTAGTAGTAACTTTCAGGAAGTCGGCGACTTCGGTACGGGTTAAAGGGCGATTTGGAAGTTCTGGAGATTTCTTTTCTGGAAGATTTGTTTCCAAAGCTTCGCGAAGACGTTTGTGCTCCTGCACGTTGAGTTTTCCTGAAGTTTCCAGGAATCCGATAAAATCCATTACCTGCATTTTTGTTTCGTTTTTCATCTTAATCTCCTAATAAAAGGTTTTACTGTTGCCTTAACTTATATAAATATACTGTAAGTATACAGCAATGTAATTTTAAATGCAAGTAAAAATTGCATTTTTCTAAGAATTAAGCTTGTAAAGCTTACATTCAAGTGCAATAAAGTATACATGTATTATATAAATTGTGGAATGCTACGCATTATTTCTTCTACAAATCGGTATTTCTCCTGCTGCT
>DAOWBJ010000019.1 GCA_030634125.1 Victivallales bacterium | reverse complement strand
AGACGCGATACTTGCGGAAATTCCTATGGAAAATGAGGAAATAGATTTATGATTATAGTGCTCCCTACGCTACGCGGGGTAATGTTTACTTTCGCAGCTTTGGGCAGTCTTGGCATCGCACTGGTAAATGTCAGTCTCGGGACGGCTTTGACTGCCGCGCTTTTGACGGGCTTTGTCGCGGCAAGCTATATAATGGCGTTGTTTTCTCTATTCCGGATACATGTCGAGCGGCGTTCAAATGCGGATGGAGTGGCTGATTCCAAGGCGATTCTGCCGGTCGTGATTATTAATAACTCATTTTACTACCGGCAGTCACTTGTTGTCAGTGAAAAGTGCGGCTTTACTGAAAATCATATTTTCAATTATGCTGTGCCGCCTTTGAAATCTCACGAAAGGCTCCATATCAACCGGCAGATACCAGCTTTAAAACGCGGTTTTTTCAAACTTTCCAAAATTTCACTTCTTGGCGGGGATCCGGCGGGTTTATTCAAGCGCCGCAGAAATTTTCATATTCCCGGTGAAATAATGATTTATCCCAAAGCCGTGAATATCTCAAATTTACCTATACGTTTTAAACGCCGGATTATGCCGTCGCCGACTGGTCGATTATTGGGAGTCGCGGGGCAGGGGCTGTCGTTTTTCGGTATACGCGAATACCGGGCGAAGGATGAAATGCGTTTTATTCACTGGAAAGCAACGGCGGCAAAAGGGAAATTGATGGTCAAGGAATTTGAGGCGAACACGGTTGACCGGGTTATCATTCTGCTGGATTCATATTACAAAAGTACAGGCAATGACCCCGACGACAATAATTTTGAATTCCTGATAAAAACGGCTGCCTCAATTGTTACTTATCTCGCTGAAATGTATTGCAATATATACTTTTATACGGTATCGGGCGACATCCCGATGATACATCTGTTCGGCGACGCGGTCAGGCTGAAAACAGAGGTGATCAGCACTTTGACAAGCCTGGAGCCGGGCAAAGTAATGCTTGATGACCTTCTGGGGGAAGCGATGGATTCCTTTCCCACTAATTCTATTTTCTACTGTTTAAGTATGAGCAAACCCGTGGAATCCCGAAAAACTCTTGAACTGCTGCCGGAACATGATATTGAAGTCAGGTGGATTTACGCCCCGAAACAATATTTTCCGGCTATCGACCCGAATGAGCCGCGTATAATTACTCCTGGAAAACTGAAAATAAATAAAACTCCAAATTTATCACCATTTGCCGCTACTTTTAAAACAGATATTTCAACGATGTTGCGTAATGAGTAAAAAACAAAAATTAAAAAAAATTATTGATACGTCCAAACAATGGAAAGAACCGCAGAGGCTTCCATTTCACTGGGCGTATCTGATTTATTTCGGAGCGGCGATAACCAGTTCGCTATGGCAGCACGCCGACCCTGTTTTAACTTTAACCCTGATGGCACTACTTTTGCCGATTGGCGCTCTGGCCTATGTCCCGTACAAATATTTCAGTTCAAATAAACGCTTCGTGGGACAATTGATATGCATCGCTTTCGCGACCATCTGGTGTTTAATCAGATTTAAAGCAAAGGTGCCGGTTGATAAAATACTAGTTGAAAGTCTTTGTGTTATATCTTTTTGCTTTATTCTGGCTCAACGACGCAATGATTATGATTATTTACTTCTTGTCAGCATTTTCCTTTTCCTTTATGGAGCACTTTTGCCTAGAAATATATTTATTGTAGCTTTTGTCGGAGCTTCGATTTTGTGTACTCTTCTCCTGTATTCAACCCGCTTGAAATCCATTTCCCGCCAGCTTGACCTGAAAAACCCGTCTAAAATTTTTTCACGGAACTGGCCGCAATATGTTCTTCATATTGGCTTGATTCTCGGGATAGCTTATTATATTTTTTCATTGATTCCCACTCAGGAAAACGAAGGCGAAGGATTGTTCGCGTCCTCATTTCGAACAGACAGCGATTCAATGCTTCCACCTGCTTTTAGAAAATGGTTTGCGCGCGGCAAAGTTAAAAAAAGCCCGAAAGGCGATCTGAAAGTAAAAACAGGTTCGCCCACCAGTGTGGGTAAAGCCGGTACGCCTATAAAAATGAAGAGTGACCAGAAAATGAGTGTGCCGGGCAAGGGCGGCAGCGGCACGCCCGGTAAAGAACTCATTTTCAGGGTGAAGTCGCCTGTGAAATTATACTGGGTCGCACAGATTTATGATATTTATAATGGTTCAAAATGGACATTTTCGCCCAAGTCTAAAAAAATTAATTTAAAAAAAATGTCTGAACTTAATTCAAGAATAACTCATTATAACATCGAAACTAAGTTCATAATAGAAAAATGGTTGAGCCCGAAGCTTTATTTTGCTTACCGCCCTACAGATTTTAGTATTTTTAAGGACAATTCAAGACGTTATAATTATAGAATGTCTCCTTTTAACGCAGTTTTGACTGAAAAAAATTATCCGCCATTGCCCTGTATTTATAATGTAACAACGGTGCTTTATATACCCTCGCTGGACGAAAAAAAACGTATAAGCTCTAATTTGAAAGATTTTTGGCTTGATGTTTTGCAGCCATCTCATTATACGAAACTGCCCCGCAGAAAAATCAGCTGGCGTACTAAACGCTTAGTTAAAAGATTGATCTCTCATATTGAAGATCCATACAGGAAAGCTTTGGTTTTGCGCGATTACCTTCGCAAAAATTTTAAATACCGGCAGTATTCCAGACCGGTTCCCAAAAACAGGGAAACGGTAGATTATTTTCTCTTTAATCTAAGGGAAGGACATTGTGAATATTACGCGTCGGCATTGACAGTGATGGCTCGTTTGGCTGGGCTGCCGGCAAGAGTCGCGACCGGGTTTTCGCCGGGTAACTATAATGCTTTGAATAAATATTTTGAGGTGCATGCCTATCACGCCCACGCCTGGACGCAAATCTTTATCCCCGGCATGGGATGGCTGACGATAGACGCTACACCGCCGGGCAGTATCGAATCCAGGACGACTCCTTTCGGTATCGGCAGTATGAGGGATCCATTCGGAGACAGCTGGCGCGTAACTCCGCCGGAAATAACACCTGAAACAATCAGCTATATTAGAAATAAGCATTATGAAAAACTTGAAGCGGACCGCCAGACCGGGAAATTTAATACTTATGAAGAATTATTCCTCGCCACGGCTCAAGCTCAATACAAAGCCAGTGAAAAAATTAAATCTTATATGAAGCAGCTTAACGCATTCAAAGAGCGGGGAATGGATAACCTTAAGGGTGTTCTCGCTAAAATCAGGAGAAAATTTAATGGAGTATTAAGGTGGGTGAAGGGTGGTTTTGAACTGCTTGTACAAAAACTTATCAAGCACTGGTTTCTGCTTATCCCTCTTTTTATTATATTTATAGCGGTTATTTTGGAAATTATAATTTTAAAAAGATATTTGAACCGCAAGTATGGTTTGCTGAAGTGCCGTAATTTTTATTCCACGGCTCAAGCTAATTTCCCGGCAAATCCCGCTCTTTGTGTGCGAATGTGTTATTCGATGACGCGTTCCCTGTTGAATCTTGGAGGGTTTCCGCGTTCACGCAATGCCGAACTTTTCGAATACGGCAGATCGCTAAGTGTTGTTGATATTGATCTGCATAAAGATGTTGTTGTGATTTTTTATATGTTTTCCAAGCTTGAATACAGTTTATCACCGATTACATTAAAAGAGGCGGGTGAAGCGCTTGAGCGGCTTGAAAGAGTCCGCGAGTATATTTATGTGCAGATTAATGAAGAAACGGAACTAGTAACAAAACCGTAAGAAATAACAGGATTATGCAAGATGTTTAATTTGGAAGAAAAAATAAAATATGTAGTGATTGGCGACCCTGTGGCGCATTCATTGTCGCCGGAAATGCAGAATCCCGGCTTTGAAGCTTTGGGGCTGGGGAAATGCTACGGGAAACTGCATGTAAGCGCGGAAACATTTCCTGAGTTTGTCGAGTTCGCACGCGAAAAGCTCAATGGTTTTAATATTACTGTTCCACATAAACAAAGAATTATTCCCTATCTGGACAGTATTTCCCGCGAAGCCGAGTTGACGGGCAGCGTAAATACTGTTATAATTAAGTCAGGCAGAATGCATGGTGAGTCAACAGACGGTTTCGGGCTGGAAAATGCCTTGCGGGAAGCTTTTGATTTTGATCTGAATGGTGGAAAAATTTTATTTATCGGCTGTGGCGGAGCGGTACAGGCGACGGCTTTTCATTTTGCCGCGCAGGGGGCGAAAGCATTATATTTCGCGAACAGGACTTTGAGCAAAGCAGAAGCTTTAAGTTTGAAGATTAGTGAGAATTATCCTGATTGCGAATGCTGCAACTGTGCGTTGAATGATGAGGAAAGTTTGAAAATTTTTATAGAACAGGCTTCAGTAGTCGTTCAAGGAAGCAGTTTAGGTTTGAAGGACAGCGACCCGATGCCGATAAATCCGGCATTGTTGCGGGATATATGTTTTTATGATACAATTTACAGGGAAACGCCTTTACTGATAGCGGCTGGTCAGGCAGGTTTAAAAACTGCCGACGGCCGGACAATGCTTTTGCATCAAGGCGCCAAGTCGCTAGAATTATGGACCGGGCAAAAAGCTCCGGTAAAAAAAATGCGCCAGGCTCTTTACGAGGCAATAGAAAAAGGAAGAAAATAAACGAAAATTGATTGTTTTATTGCTTGCAAACCTTATCCGTTTTCAGGATAATGCTTATAAACTATAACAATTTATTAGCCTAGAGGTGATATGAAGATTTTGCCATTCTGTCTATTGATTTTATCGGTGCTCACTTTTGTCGGATGTAGTGATGCAAGTGAACAAAAATATAAAAAGCAACTTAAAGGAATATTGAATATTGCGGATATATCTGATGAGAAGAATATCCCTAAGCTTGAAGAATATCTTAAAAGCAATGATGGTAGCATTCATAAATATGCAGCAGCTCAAGCGCTCTTCCTTATGGATACTTCCAAAGGAAGAGATGCGTTGGAGAAATACATGTTTTCCCCTCCTAATTACGATTTTTCTCAGAGCATCAACTACATGTTTCACTGGGGAATGAAACCGATCACCAAACGAAATGAGTTCATTAAAAAATATCATTTGCGATCTAGTTCTAACCTCATCTCTCTGACCTTAAAATCATCCTATCCAACTGAGTTCAAAGATAAGATAAATTTCGAATTGACATTAAAAAATAGATCAGGTAAACCAATTCGCCTGAATAAGCCACATCTTTATTTGGGACAACACATACTTCTTATGTCATCAACAGGAGAATTCATGAAGCCTGTATTTACAGCAATGTACAAGCTCAGGAGGCGTGCGCCGGAGGAGGGTTATGTTGAAGTTCCTCCAGCCGGATCATATATTTTTAATTTTTCGGGACATCTTAAAACCTTTCCCAATAGTCCGTCAAAAAGATTCAGAGAGGGTCTCTGGTTGGATTGCGGTGATTTCATGCACAAGCTATCTCATGCCGGATCATTTAAAGTATATGGTGTATATTCCAATAGAGCATCTAAACAGCCTCCTTATGACAATATCTGGATAGGGCGAGTTGTTTCCAAGCCGATAGACATAACGCTGAACCAAGAAGAGTGAGTTGATAATTAATCGCTAATACTAAATTTTAGGTATTTTTGTTTGCTTTGTGCTAATTCCATTCTATTTTAAGTACGCAGAGTGTAATTAATATACTGTTTTGGGGAACCTCAAAAATTATCTGGAATAAATTTAAAAATGAGAGAAGAAATGGATCAGCAAATAGAGATATATCAAACACCTGATCATCAAACTCAAGTGGAAGTGAAATTCGACCAAGATACAGTATGGTTGAATCAAAAACAATTAACGGTGTTATTTGATAGAGAAAGATCCGTTATTTCTAAGCATATAAATAATATTTTTAAAGAAAAAGAACTTGATAAGGATTCAGTATGTGCAAAAATTGCACATACTGCTGAAGATGGTAAAGTTTACAACACTCAATATTACAATTTAGATGCAATTATTTCAGTTGGTTATCGTGTAAAATCAAAAAGAGGAACACAGTTTCGCATGTGGGCAACTCAGCGCCTTAAAGATTATTTGGTACATGGTTACGCTATTAATGAAAAACGTCTAAAAGAAAAACAACAAGAAGTTGAATATCTCAAAACGGGCATTCGTATTTTAAATAGAGCGATTGAAAGCGAGTTGAATGAGCGAAATGATGCAATGCTCTCACTCTTTGCAAAAGGTCTTGAACTCTTAGATGATTACGATCATGAAAAACTTGATAAAAAAGGTTTGAGTACTGCCAAGATAATTTATCCTGAATTTAATGATTATATGGATATGATTAATGAAATGTATTCTGATTTTAAGTCAGATGTTTTTGCAAAACCCAAAGATGATAGTTTTAAAAGCTCAATAAATCAGATAAAACAGTGTTTTGAAAAACAAGAGCTTTATCTATCTTTAGAGGAAAAAGCTGCAAACCTTCTTTACTTTATTACAAAAAATCATTCTTTTGTAGATGGAAATAAACGCATTGCAGCGGCTTGTTTTTTGTTTTTTTTAGAACAAAATAATAGTTTGATTAATGATGGTAAAACAATCATAAGCAATGACGCACTAGCATCATTAACACTCTTTATTGCTTCAAGTAGAGCAGAAGAATCTGCAATAGTAAAACGATTGATCATAAGTATTCTGAATAGAAGTAAATAAGATTCATTATAATAATAAATACGCAGAAAGGAATAAAAGATGTTAAATTATGCTTATCCGTTTGTGCCTGAATTGACGATTTTCTGGTATGTGATGTCATTTATTTCAGGCACTTGTGCCGGCAGTTTTTTAAATGTGGTTATTTACCGGGTTCCGGCGGATATATCTTTGATAACGCCGGGTTCGCATTGTCCGAAGTGCAAAAAAGAAATCCCATGGTATCAGAATATTCCTTTAATCAGCTGGCTGGTTTTGCGTGGTAAATGCGCTAATTGCGCCTGCAAATTTCCAATTCGTTATTTTTTAGTTGAGCTTCTTACCGGGGTTTTGTTCGTGCTTGTTTTTTAAAAAGTAGTTTTCTACCATGAACCATTGCAACTGCTCGTAGTATATTTGGGTTTGACAATGTTGGTGATTACTACGGTATTCATTGATTCTGAGCATCAGATTATTCCTGACAAAACAACTTATCCTGCAATGATCTTAGGTTTAGCCGCCGCCGCGGCTTTCCCGATGACCTGGCATACCGGCAGTCATTGGTGGGCTTTGGCTCAATCGACTATATGTATTGCGGTCAGCGGCGGGCTTTTGGCTTTGTTCGCGATTCTTGGTTCGAAGCTCTTCAAACGCGATGCTTTAGGCTGGGGAGATGTCAAATATATTGCCGCGACAGGGGCGTGTTTGGGTGGAAGAGCTGCATATTTCACTTTATTATTTGGTGCTTTTACCGGATCAATTATCGGCATTGCCTTGATGATTTGCAAAAAGAAAGATTTCAAAGGAAGCATTTCCTTCGGCCCTTTTTTAGCTTCAGGTACGTATTTATGGATGCTTTTTGACAGGGAAATAATCAAGTTCTACGAAACCGTTATCAAAAATTTTCAACTATAAAAAAATCTTCGCCTATTTGCGGGATATCCCTTTTTTTTACTCCATATTTTCTGGAGTATGCCGGTATAAAATGAAGATCAGGCCCAGTTGTTGTTTCTTGTTTTGAAAAGCCCAAATAATCCTTTGGGCTTTTTTAATTGTCTTTTCTTCAATAAAGGTGACATTAGGCTTTCAGTAGAATTGATGATTTTAGTTAAATCATTGAAGCGATTTGCTGGCTTTTTCGCGAGCATTTCATTGAGCATATTCTCTATCTCTATATTAATATCAGGAATTATGTTACTTGGCGCAATAGGTTTTGTATTGCATATTGCATGACGTATTTCAGGTATATTATTGCCGAAAAATGGTTTTTTCCCGGTGAACAATTCATATCCGAGAACTCCCAGGCTGAAAATATCTGAATGATGATCAATTGTGCCATTCTCACTAAATGCTTCAGGAGACATGTAAGCGGGAGAACCTGCAATCTCATTCTCGGTTGAAGAACCATGTGTGTCAATAATATGCGCCAGTCCGAAATCAGTGAGCTTAACAGTCAAATCATCGGTAATCATAACGTTCCCTGGTTTAATGTCACGGTGCAGGACTTTGTTTTTATGTATAAACTGTATAGCTTTGCACATTTGCACAAATAGATGAAGACGTTTTTTTACATCCAGAGAGTCATTTTTAATGATCTTAGTTAAAGGATGACCCTTGATGAATTCCATCAGGATATACGGCATGTAGTTGTCTGAAAATCCATAATCATAAATTTCAACAATATTGGGATGTTTAATATTTGAAAGGATTTTTGCTTCGCTAAGGAATTGACCGCCGCGTTGGAGTTGATGCATTTCCGGAGCCAGGTCTGAACGCAGTATTTTTAACGCATAATTCGCGTTGCTCTTTTTGACCTGAAAAACAATTCCTGTAGAACCCCTACCAAGCTGTTTGACTACATCAAGATTAGTCAGAAATTTGAAAATGTGTTTGTTGAGAGCTAAATTTGGCACCAAATGCTTTATTAATTTATCTTTCTTTTCTATTAAGGCCATTCTGGCTTGAGCCATTATTTTCTTTTCGTCTGCGGGCATTTCAAGGTAGTTGAAGGCTCCCAGTTTTGTCATTTCCACAGCTTCAGCGACGCTTGGGTCATGCGCGAGGATTATAATTTGCATTGCCGGATGACGTTTGCTGCAATATTTTATCAACTCGCCGCAGGTGGTGCCGGGTAGATTAGAATCAGCGACAAATATATCAAAAGTATAGTCGATTAAGGCTTCAAAAACTTTCCATACATTTTCAACAGCTTTTACCTCAAAATCTTTTTTAGTGAATGCTTCAGTAAGCTTGTCCCGTGCTTCCGCGTCGCGGCTGACCAATAACACCCGGGCATCTCCATGTTCTGAGATAACCTGCGTGTCTGTAACTTTTTTTAATGTATCGTTCATCATTAGAACTAGACTTCTTACTAAAAATGTTTAGTGTTCATTCGAATTTATACAGTTTACAAATATAGTAGTCTTTTTAGCCTTTGCAAGCTTAATGTCATAGAAAAATCATACTTGTCTTAGACTTTTGCGCTTAGTTCTATTGATAAATATCAAAATGCCTTTACTTTATATTATTTTAAATAGTGAATAAAAAATTAGAGGTTTTGATGAATTTACTTTTTGTAGGCGATATCGTCGGTAAGGGCGGGCGCAAGGCGATTAAAGAACTGGTCCCGGAATTACGGCGTGAATTTAATTGCCGGTTTTGTGTCGTGAATGGCGAGAATATGGCTTCAGGAGCGGGACTTAACGCCAAATGCATTAAAGATATTATTAATGATGTAAATGTCATTACAACGGGCGATCATATCTGGGATCAAAAAACTTTTGAACACGAAATAACTCAATTTGACAATGTTCTGCGTCCCGCTAACTTAAGCAGCGCGCAGCCGGGAGCCGGTTGGAAAGTATTTCGCAACCCCGCTTGCGGAGATATAGCTGTAATAAATCTGTTAGGCAAGGTTTTTATGCGGGAAAGCGCCTATTGTCCTTTTGAGACTGTGGAAAATATCCTTAAAGAAATTCCTCCGGCGGTAAAGTGTATTCTCGTTGATTTTCACGCGGAAGCGACCAGCGAAAAAATAGCAATGGGTTATTTTCTAGAGGGTAAAGTTACCGCGGTATTAGGAACACACAGTCATGTACAGACTGCTGACGCAAAAATTTTACCCGGAGGCACGGCTTACATCACTGATGTCGGCATGACTGGCGCCGAACGTTCAGTTTTAGGTCGGGACCTGGATGCGGTAGTCGCAAAATTCCGTTACGGCATCCCAAGGCGTTTTACTGTAATTGAGCGAGGCATTCGTCTGGATGCGGTAGTAGTATCCTACGATCCGAAAAGCGGCGAAGCCTCAGAAATAAAAAATATCTCAAGAATGACGTCATTTTAAAGGGAACAAAGGAAGTGTACGAAAATATCGTACTATTAATAAGGATTGCAAATAGATTTACAAAATAAGAGAAAAAATCTCTTATGTGGTTGACTTGGCTGCTCTTTAGTGTATATTCTTTAATTAAAAGGCAAGAATAAGAGAAAAAATCTCTCAAGCAAGGTGGATTTATGTTAATACGATTCAATGTAGAAAATTTTTTATCATTCAATAAGAATGAAGAATTCTCAATGTTACCCGGTAGGGCAAAAACTTTACCAAATCATTTAATTGAGCAAGGTGATGTAAAACTCTTGAAATACTGTGCAATGTATGGAGCAAATGCATCCGGGAAGTCTAATTTTGTTAAAGCACTAGATGTTGCAAAACAAATTATCACTAAAGGTATAGAAAATGTAAATACAACAAACAAGTATTGTCGTTATTCAAAAGCTAACATAGATAAACCCACAAGTTTTGAGTTTGAAATAAGATTAAATGATATATCTTATGCTTATGGCTTTAAAGCAAACTTGTATGCAAGGAAAATCCATTCCGAATGGTTATATGAAATAACTCCTAAAAAAGAAATAATGATATTTGAACGTATCGTTTCAGATTCTTTTTTCGATCCTAACTTTTCTGGTTTAACTAAAGTTGATAATACTAAATTAAATGTTTATATTGATGACATAAAAGGAATGGACGATAATTTATTTCTTACAGAATTAGCAAGAAAAAAAATCAAAAAAGATTCAAAATTGTATTTTTTAAATGATATCTGTAATTGGTTTGATGGCAAGCTCAAAATTATTTACCCACATTCAGAGCTTGGTGGGGTAATTTATTTTTTCAATGCTGATGAAAAAAATACTCTTACAAATTGGTTAACATTTTTTGATACAGGCATAACTCATTTCAAGCTAAAAGAGATTTCGATTGATGAGTTTGAAAAAAATATTCCACAAGAATTATTTGAAAAAATCATTGAAGATATGAATTCAAGTGAAAATATTTTTAATGCTGGCATATTAAGCTATGGAGATAATCTGTTTGAAGTTTCAAAACTTAAGTGTAAAAATATTGCAGTACAAAAACTATCCTTTGAACATGGAGAAAAAAATAAAGATATAGATTTTGAATATCATGAGGAGTCTGACGGAACACGTCGCCTTATTGATCTTTTAACGATAATACAAGAGTCTACGACTGATGACGGTACGCTTTTTGTTGTCGATGAAATTGATAGAAGTTTACATCCTATGTTGACCAAAAAGTTTATAGAGTTATTTTTTAAAGTTGCTGAAGATTCAAAAAGCCAATTAATAACCACAACACATGAATCTGTGTTGATGGATCTATCACTGTTAAGAAGGGATGAAGTATGGTTTGTTGAAAGAGAAACAGATTATAACTCCCATCTTTTTTCTCTTGATGCATTTAAGGAAAGATATGACAAAAAAGTAAATAAAGCCTATCTTGAAGGCCGGTATGGAGCTCTTCCGCTGTTTAATAGTTTTGATAGCTGCATGGAGAATAATGATGGGTAGGCTTAGAATATCAAAAGAATACAATAAGCGTTCTGTTGAATCTGAATCAGCTCTTCCCAATCGGAAATTTTATTTTGCATTTGAAGGTAATAAAACAGAGCCAGACTATTTTCATGGTTTGCAAAATAACAAACGAGATATTGGTATTAATAATCTTATTGAAATAATACCATTAGATAGAGAAGTCGACGATACAATGAGCCATCCTAATCACATATTTGATGGTGT
>DAOWBJ010000210.1 GCA_030634125.1 Victivallales bacterium | reverse complement strand
CGCGCGCGACAGGTTTGGAAATTTTGCGGAAATATCCCAGCATCTCGCTAATAATCCGGCTTTTACCGAAAGGCGTATTAACATCATGTTGCGGAAATATTATTCCACAGAGAAAATCCAGCATATCAATGGCTTCATCAACAAGATTATTAATTCCCTCTTTGCCGGAATTCTTGAATATTTCATCGGGATCACTGCCTTCAGGAAAAGATATTATTTTTATTTCAAAATCAAGCGGCAAAAGTAATTCCAAGACCCGCGCCGTAGCTTTTTGTCCGGCAGAATCGCTGTCAAATGCCAGATACACCCGGTCTGTGTAACGTTTTAAAATCCGTGCCTGTTCGTCAGTAAAAGCTGTCCCCTGAGGAGCGACTGTGCATTCCAACCCCGCGCGGTGCATGGCGATTGTGTCGAGCTGTCCCTCGCAAAGTATGACCATGTTGCGTGCTTGAATCGCTTTGCGCGCGAGCGGCAGAGCGTAGAGTATATTGCTTTTTCTGAATACCGGAGTCTCAGGGCTGTTAACATATTTCGCGCCTTGTGATTCTTTTTCGATGGTTCTGGCACTGAAACCGACAACTCTGCCCTGTTCGTTCCATATCGGGAAAATCAAACGATTACGGAAGCGGTCATAAACACGCTTACTTTCTTCGTTTTGCAGCGCGATACCGGATTCGAGCAGTTCCTCTTCGGAAAAATTCAGCTCCTTACCGTGAACCAGTGAAGCATCCCAGGAATCAGGGGCAGCGCCCAGTTGAAATTTTTCTGCCGTTTCTGGAGGTATGCCGCGATTTGTTAAATATTGACTCACCGGCCAATCAGGATTGTTTTTGAGCAGAAGCGCGTACCATTGGGCAAATTCCGTATTTATTTTGTAAAGCTGTTCACGCCGTCCAGCGCGCTGCTGCGCCTGTTGGCGCTCCTGCGGATTGGAATAAGTTTTTTCGGGGATAATCACGCCGCATTTTGACGCCAGGAGGTGAATCGCGTTCGGAAAATCAACTTTTTCCCATTCCATAACGAATTTAAAAGCATCGCCTCCTGCTCCACAACCAAAACAATGATAACGTCCACGTTGTTCGGATATGGTAAAAGACGGAGTTTTTTCATTATGGAATGGGCACAGGGCTTTCCAGGTTCCGCCGCCGGCTTTTTTAATCGGGATATAGCCGCGAATGACATCTACGATATTACAGCGGGATCGAATCTCTTCTATAATTTCTTCGGGTACTGCTCTATTCATAGTTTACCCATTAGCTTTAATCTTATTGATGCGCTCTTCCACTCTTTTTCGCTGTGCTTCAGAATTTGGTGACGGAACAGTTATTTTGAGATATTTTTTATAAAATCCTAAGGCTCGTTTGGATTCTCCAACATATTGATCCATAAAAGTGGCGAAATTCAGAACTATAAGCGGTTTTGAAGAAGCCAGTTTGTAAGCTTTGACAAAACATGCGGCGGCTTGACGTATTTTTTTGCGTTCCGCGTAATAAATCCCCATTTCATTCCATAATTCCGCGCGTTTTTTGAAATTTTTATTTTTTGTCAATTGCCTGTAATACTTGATCGCGCTGTCGAGTTTGAGGGTCGCGGAACAACGTCCCAGCAATAATAAAGTATCACTATCGTCCGGCTTTATCTCTCGAGCGCGCAATAAAGGAGTAATCGCGTCCTGCATTTTTTGCTGATCTTTGGAGTAAAGCCGTCCGAGGGTATATTGAGCCTGAAAGTCATTCGGGGCAATTTTGACCGCCAGGCGGGCAGAATTCAGAGCTAAATCATTTTTTCCGCAGCCTTCGTAGGCGAGAGATTTAAAAATCACCGCGGCAATATTACGAGGTTCACGCTCTGTTACGATTTCGAGATATTCCAAAGCGTTTTCCCATTCGCCCCTGCTCGCGTCGTCCAAAGCTTTATTCAGCAGCGCCTGGGTAGACAAAGGCTGCCCCCCGCATCCGGCAAGCAACACAAGACCCGCGCCGGAAAGGACACAGACAGCTAATAAAATTCTCAGTTTTTTAATATATATTTTTATCATTTATTTTCTTTTTTTTAAAACACGCCCTTAATAACTAAATTAGTTTACAGCCATGCTTTTTGCAAATCAAAAAGATATGTTTCCGCTAACTTTATGTATTGCAATTATTGAGCAAAGCCAAAAAAATAGACAGCAATTTGCATTTTTACTGATTTGTGTATATATTATTAGCTAATAATAAACACTTCCAATAAAAAGTGGTATAAATGAATAATTATCAGGAAAAATTAGTTGCTGTACTGAACCCGGCAGTGCCGGGAGTCATGCTTTGTAGCAACGACATAATTTTACCAGTATAATTGTACTATATTTAATCTAGCTTAATTGCAATTTCACTGAAAATATTTTTCAGTCTAATAATATCAAAAAATCAGGAACTTTACAGATGAATAATAATAAAGCCATGAAAGGCAGTGACATAACGATAAAATGTCTCGAAAATGAGGGTGTTGAAACGCTTTTTGCTTATCCCGGCGGTTTTTCGCTGGAATTGCATCAATCGCTGCAGGACTCCAGTATCCGCGTAATTCTGCCCCGTCATGAACAAGGCGGAGCTTTCGCCGCCTGCGGTTATGCCCGCGCGACCGGGAAAGCCGGAGCCTGTATGGCTACCAGCGGACCTGGAGCGACTAATTTGTTAACCGGCATCGCTGATGCTTATATGGATTCAATCCCGTTGGTTTGCGTAACCGGACAGGTTCCAGCATCCCTGATTGGTAAAAATGTATTTCAGGAAACCGACATCATCGGCATGACCCGTCCGATAGTTAAACACAGTTATCTGGTTTTGTCGGCTAAAGATTTGCCGCGCATCATGAAAGAAGCATTTCATTTGGCGGTAAGCGGTCGCCCGGGACCGGTTGTCGTTGATATTCCTAAGAATGTTCAGCAGGAAATCTGCGAAGTGGATTTCAATCCCAAGCTTGAGTTTAATGCTTATAAATCACATTTTAAATTTACAAAATCTGAGATTAAAAAACTCAAAAAGATGATTAGTTCCAGCAAGCGCCCTTGTATTTATGCCGGCGGCGGAATTATCGCTGCGGAAGCCTCTGATGAATTGCGCAAGTTTGCCGAATCATACAATATGCCGGTTGTAACTACGCTCATGGGCATAGGTTGTTTCCCGGAAGATAATCCCCTTAGTCTCAAATGGCTGGGAATGCACGGAACTGTTTACGGAAATAACGCGGCTAATGAATGTGATTTGCTTTTGGCATTCGGCGCGCGTTTTGATGACCGCGTAACCGGCAATCCGGCAAACTTTGCTGTTTGCGCCAAGATTGTTCATGTTGACATTGACAGATCCGAATTGAATAAAAATAAGCCTGCGGATCTGGGTATCGTTGCGGACATCAAAGAAGTTCTGCAGGAGCTCAATAAAGAACCGATTCATCAGGACTACAGCGCCTGGCATAAACGGATCAATGACTGGAAGGAAGAATTTCCTTTGATGTACAAAGAAAAACTTGGAAGTGTTCAGCCACAGTATGTCATGGAAAAACTTTGCGAAATGACCAATGGCGAAGCAATCATCGTTCCCGGCGTAGGTCAGCATCAGATGTGGGCGGCACAGTATTACAATTATACTTATCCGCGTCAACTCTTGACTTCCGGCGGACTCGGTGCGATGGGATTTGGTTTGCCCGCGGCGATGGGCGCGAAAGTCGCACGCCCGGACAAACTGGTTATCAATATAGATGGCGACGGCAGTTTCCAGATGAATATTCAGGAACTCGGTACGCTGCACGCTGAACAGATCAATGTAAAAATGATTATTCTCAACAACCAGCATCTTGGAATGGTGGCGCAATGGGAAGACCGTTTTTACGGCAGCAAGCGTGGTAATACTGTTATGATAAACAAGCGTGTTGATCGTCCTTATCCTGACTTTGTAACGATCGCCAGCGGTTATTCTATTCCCGGTCGTGAAGTTTACAAGCGTGAGGATCTGGAATCAGCTATCAAGGAAATGCTTGAGACAGAAGGTCCGTTCATACTGGACGTTCATACAGGCTACGAGGAACACGTTTTGCCAATGATTCCTCCGGGAAAAGATTATAAATCAATAATCAACGAGTAAGCGGCTCTGCTTAAGATAACTCGTTAAATAGTGCTTGGCCGAAAAGTGTGGTTGCAAAGATTTTTCTCCTGAAAAATAAAAATATGATATTTATTAACACTAGATGCGAAGTTTATCGAAACACCAGAGCCTTGTTTGATACGCAGTACTAAAAAAACAGAAAAAACAATAGACGT
>DAOWBJ010000309.1 GCA_030634125.1 Victivallales bacterium | reverse complement strand
GGAGCCAGCGCCAAACCGCCAGCATCAAACACATAATCAGCCGGGACAGTCAAACTATCTTTCGTGCAAAGTTTAATAATTCCATCAACACACACGACGGTTCCGGCAAAAGGTTTTTCCCCGCTGCCGTCATAAATTAAAGCATTTTTAATTACAAGTTTCATTAAAATTTAATTATCGCTTTGACTACTCCATCTTCATATTTGTCTACTAGATCGAAGGCCTCTTTTGTTTGCGCAAAATCAAAAAAATGGGTCGTCATAATATTTACGTCAAAATCTTTATTCGCAATCATATCCAGTGCACTTTGAACGCATTGATTTTGGCGGCGAACATTCTGAACGCAGATTTCTTTGCGGCGCATGTTGTCCATGTCGAATTCCAAAGTATCAGTTTCCGGAATTCCGATCATCATTAACTTACCGCCGGGCTTGAGCATCGCGAGAGCGTTTTTGACCGCTTCGGCTTGACCGCAACACTCAAAAACCACATCCAGCAATCCCGCTTCCTGTTCAGCAACAACTTTCGCGACATCTTGTTTCAGAGGATTACCAATCCATGCGGCTCCGGCTTTTTTAGCGTATTCGAGGCGGTAATCTAATTTGTCAGTAACATAAACTTTTTCCGCACCCTGCGCTATAGCGGGCAGCAAAACACTCAAGCCGATTGGACCGCAACCAAGAATACCGACTTTCGCGCCTTGCATAGGAATAGATAATTTAACCGCGTAAACTCCGATAGACAATGGTTCGGAAAGCGCGCCTTCTTCAAGTGTAACTTTATCACCGAGCGGGAAACAGGATTGTTCTTTCATCACAATATATTCGCTCAAACAACCCTCAACCTGCCCGGGGCAGCCGAGAAAAGTCAAATTTCTGCAGGTGTGTTCACGTCCGATCAAGCATTGATCGCAATGATGACAGCAGGTCGCCGGTTCGATTGCGACAGTATCGCCGACTTTTACCCGTGTAACGGCTGAGCCGACCGCTTCAACAATCCCCGAGCCTTCGTGTCCTGCGGTGAACGGATATTCCACGACTTGTGAGCCGATTTTGCCTCTAGTGTAATAATGAACATCCGAACCACACACGCCGACGTCAGTAATTTTTATTAATACGTCGTTGTCCGCGATTATCTCTGGTTTATCTACTTCCAGCATTTTCATTTCGCGTATAGCGGTTAAGCGCATTGCTTTCATCTTTTTCATAAGTCAAAAACTTTCCCTGGGTTCATTATATTGTTAGGGTCAAAACCTTTCTTTATCATACGCAGTAAATTCAAGTGTTCTTCAGAAATAAACTTGTCTATATATTTTCTGCGCTTACAGCCGATACCATGTTCACCGGAAAGCATTCCGCCTAAACTAATCGTTTTGCTGTAAACTTCTTCGAGAATTTCGGGCAGAGTCGCTTCCCATTTTTCGTCACTCCATTCCGGCGGACAAATAATCCGCGCATGAATGTTTCCGTCTCCGGCATGACCAAAACAAGGCAGCATAATGCCGTATTTCTTAATGATGTGCCGCAATTCAGCGAGCAGTTCGGCGATTTGTGCCGGTGGAACAACTAAGTCTTCGCCGCTTTGGCGTGTGGATATTATGTTGTAGGCTTCCGCTATATTCCGGCGTATTTTCCAGATACGCTCAGTAGTAGCCGGGTTATCGGCGACATATATTTCCTGAACATCGTTCTTCTCGATGAATTTGCCGACGATCCCGTAATCTTTTTCGACTTGCTCCATGTCGGAACCATCGAAAGTCAAAAGCAGCATCGCGCCACAGTTTTCGTAGGGAATGGTTTCATTCAAATAATCACAGGCAACTTTGACTGAATCTCGATCCATGAACTCTATTGAAGTCGGGGTTACGCCAGTTTCGGTGATGATACGCGGAACAAGTTCGATTGCTTGTTCAATAGTCTCAAGCAGGCACAATAAATCCGCCTGAGCTTTCGGTAGAGGCGTAAGTTTAAGGATGATTTTAGCAAAAAATCCCAAAGTCCCCTCGGAGCCGACCATTAATTGAATCAGGTCGTAACCAGTAACATTTTTAATTAACTTACCGCCTAATTCGACAATATCTCCGGTCGGGGTAACGACTTCAAGACCAAGAACGTAGCGCGAAGTAACGCCGTATTTGACAGCTTTGCCGCCGCCGGCGTTTTCCGCGACATTGCCACCGATATAACAAGTCTCCAGACTCATCGGGTAACCGGCATAAAACAGACCGTATTCTTTCAGAGATTCATTTATATCATTAGAAACTACGCCCGGTACAAGCGTTATAATCATGTGTACCCTTTGATTCTCAATGACTTTATTCATCCTGTCAACAAATACCACAATGCCGCCGTTAACCGGAACCGCTCCGCCCGAAAGCCCGGAGCCAGCGCCGCGCGGTGTAACCGGAATCATTTCACGATTAGCCAGTTTCATAATTTCGGCGATTTCCTGAGCCGTCCGCGGACGAACTACCGCTTCCGGCATGTGGCGATACTCACTGCCGGGTATTTCGTCGTGAGAAAAAGCCTCAAGGCTTTCGACATCATTATAGATCAGGTATTTTTCGCCGACAATATCCGCCAATTCTTTGGCGATTTCTGGAGTTACCGCTTTATATTTCGTTTCATTTAACATATTTTTTCTCCCCGTTTAAGTTTTTCAATGAGGATTGGCAGGACTTCGAAAAGGTCTCCGGCAATTCCAAAGTCCGCAACATGAAAAATCTGCGCCTCCGGGTCTTTATTGATGGCGATAACGCATT
>DAOWBJ010000245.1 GCA_030634125.1 Victivallales bacterium | reverse complement strand
CTGCTTTTTTTTCAGACAGTCTACGTAGTTGTACTTTTTTAATGTCTTTTTCGAGAGCTGAAATTAACTCGCTGGCGCATTTGCTCAAAGCTTTAACAAAATATTCCGGACCTTGTTTTTCAAATTTGCGGCTGAAAAGCATTGAATTTTTAAAGGCAATTTTAACCGTATCATCATCAGATGTCTTAATAACATAATTCATGCCCAGTGATGCTGTATTTTTCTGCAAATCAATTCTGAACATAAAAATGTTGCCGGAAATAATAAGTTCGGGGGTTTCTGAAGTTATATCATCTTGTCTAATTGCGCTTTGCAGATAACGTGTAAGCAATAAAGACGGAGGTTGTATCCACTTATTATAATCATCTACAAGCATTTGTCCATTAGCATCACGGTAAACCATTTTGTATTTGACCGGTTCTGTAGAGTCCAGTAGAAGAAATTTAACCTGAACTTTCTTCAATACTATTTGCTCGGGAGTATCCAGGTCATAATATTTTACCGCAACATATTCTTTTTGTCCCAAGCCCCACAGGCATCCATTTACGAACAATAGCAACATGCTTGTGATCGACAAGACATAAAATAACTGCAACAATCTTTTTTTCATGAATATTTCTCCATTTAAGCTTATAATATTTTCTATATACTACAATACTTTTAAAACCTGTAAATGTAAAGCTCAATAGTTATTTACCGTACAGGTATTTTTAAAACTTGACCAGGTTGTAAAGATTTTTCAGATGTGATAATTTTGCTGTTCGCGTCAAAAATAAGTTTATAATATTTTGATGAACCATAAAACTGCCGTGATATACTGCTTAAAGAATCACCCTTTTTTACCGTATAAGTACGGCTTTCAGGATCAATTTTTTCTTTCGCTTCATCTTCTGCTTTCTCTACTTCTTTAATAGCAAACGGCGGTGCTGTGACCTGAGCTTTCGGGATTATCGGCTCTGAGTCAGCCGGTTTGCTTTTTTCTTCCGGCTTAACAATTTTCTTTTCTTCTTCCTTTTCTGCTATTGGAGCTTCCGCAGGTTTTACTTTTTTCTCTTTATCTTCTTTTTTATCTAATGTTTCTTTTAGTTTATTACGTATTTTTTCCATTTCTTCCAGTGTTTGACGGTGGGTGTCCCGCAAATGAATTAATTTCGCGTTCAGTATTTTTTCATTAGTTCGTATTTTTCGTCCGTATTTAATAAGCTGCTTCTGGAGTAATTTTATTTTTTTTAATTCCTGTTCTGTTGTGTACAAGGTGTTTTGCAGTGCGCCGACATCTTCCGGGTCATTGTATTTCAGGCGGGCTTTATAATAATATTTTTTGCGTGCCGCGTTCAGCCATTTTTTAACATTTCCGGCTTCAGGAGAACCTGGCGCGAACTCCAGAAAACGCTCATAGTGATAAACCGCGCGAAGCGGTCTGTCGAGGTTTTCGTCGTAGATAGATGCGAGCATTAAATGTGTTTTAGATGAATCAGGTCGTAGCGCGAGATAACGATTGAAATATTTTACAGCCTGCTGTATTTCATTAGATTTTTGGGCTTTTACTGCCCGCTTGAATAATGGATGTGAGCTTTCGTCGCCATTTTTAAGACCGCAGCCGGTCAATCCAAGAAACAGAATTGCAATTGCAAATATATGTATTAATGATTTCAAAAGCTTATATCCTTGTTACAAAAGTTAAGCAAACTTACACCGCAAACCGCGGCTGTCTCGACACGCATAATATAAGGTCCAATATTCAAAGGAGCAACTCCGCCGGACAACATTTGTTGTTCTTCCTCATCGGAAAACCCTCCTTCCGGTCCAACCAGCCACGCTATATCGGGGTTTGATGTGTGCGAAAGTTTTTTGTCATCCATGCTGACCGCCCCGTAAAATGCCGACATTTTCGCGGCTTTTATTTTTTCCAGGGCTTTAGCTAAAGAGCAGGGGGTAAAAAGTTTTGGAACAAACATATTTCCGGCTTGTTTGCAGGCTTCCTGCATCAGGCTGTGCCGGCGGTTACTGATTTTATCAGGGACCGCGACGGAATATTTAGTTATAATCGGGTGAACCGCCCAGACGCCGGCTTCCGTACACTGGCGGAGAAGCTGATCCATTTTAGCGCGTTTCGGGACTGCGACGAATAAATGAATTTTTATATCGGGTTCAGCATGATGCTCAAGGCTTTTTATAATAATTTTTTTATCTTCAATAATTTCAGCTTTCGCGCAGCCGCCTTGTCCATCGAGCAGGCCGACAACATCACCTTTTGCCGCACGCAGGGTTTTAAATAAATGTTTTGCCTCGCTTGTCGGCAATAAAACCTCATCGCCGATTTTGCCAAGTTTATCAATATAAAAATTATGCATAAGTACCTGATGTAAATTACCAAACTCAAAAATCAATTTATCACATATCACCTTTGATTCAATAAAAAAAATGAAAATAAACATATCAAAATTGTTGTGAACGGATTTAATATTTCGATTGATAATATACAAAAACGATGCTTTAGTAAATAAATTCAAAACATTAGAGTATTTTATGTTTGTTCAAGGAAAAATTAAATTATTTACAATTATCGGTCTGGTTCTTTCGCTATTATTTTTTTGCGCTTGTGGCTTTTACTTCAATTCCTCTGGGCATTCCAGATGACTGGGTTTGGACACGGATAACTGAATTTCCCGGTTTTCCGCTTTATGAACTTATCGCGATTGTATTATTTCTGGCAATGAATTTTATCAGCAGGATAATGCTTATAGCGGCACTTTTGATAATGACCGGGGGCAGCTCCCGTAATTTAGGATTAAATACTGTACTGCTGGGATTCTCTATTCCGGCTCTTATTTTATTTCTCGGACAACATGATGTTTTTTATTGGCTCTATTTGCACTTTGCTGTTAACTCTGACCATTAAATATGAATGGAAAAGATTTCCTGTTTTTGCCCTGCTGACTGGAGTTACGCTTGGAATTGGAGTGATACATACGCTTGCTTTTTCCATGTTTATATTTGCGGCGGTACTTACTATTTTCTGTTGTCGTAATTTATCCGGCCGCTATCTGAAAATCGGCGCTTTGCTTGGAGGTGGTTTGTCGGTAGTTGCCTTGTGTATGCTTTGGGGTATTGATATTATAACAATATGTCTGTTGGCAAGCCGCAATAATTCACGTTTTTTCGCCGAATCAGGCAGATGCTGGTATTGGTTCCCGTTTAATCTTCTTGATTTTATAATTTTCCCGGGCCCCATTCTGGCGATTCTGCCCTTGCTTTTACTGCCAAAATTTAAAATGCTGAAACGCTTTAAATTCGCCCCGGCTCAAGCACTTGCTTTGTCTTGCGTGTTTACACTCTTTATCTTATTAATATCACCTTTTTCCAGAGGTGAAATGGGACGTTTACTGCTGTTTTTCATGCCCATATATTCACTAAGCGCGTGTTTAGCCTTAGCCTGCCGGAAGCTTTCGGGCAAAATTTATTTTTTATGTATTTTAAATTTATCGTATAGGAATTTGTTATTTTGACAGGATAAAAGAAAAATCTTGTCAATTGCGCAAGTTTTTTTTAGTAATCCCCGGGGGATTAAATTTAAATAGCCACAGGTAAAACCTGTGGTTTGAAGCAGTAAAATGCACCAACCCCGAACGGGGTTGAACAACTGAACGTAACAAGCTGCTTATTCAACCCCGTCGGGGTTGATGTTTTG
>DAOWBJ010000059.1 GCA_030634125.1 Victivallales bacterium | reverse complement strand
CAGGCGCGCGGCGCGCTCAATAAATTCACTGAACTTTTTGCCCGCCTCAAAGACTTGAGTCTTGATGGTGATGCTTCCGAAGCTAAAGAAATTGTACTCAAAGCGAAACACGCTTTTGACAATGGCTTAGCTGACGACATGAATATTTCCGAAGCTTTTTCCGCTATTTTCGGATTACAGCATGATACTAATAAGCTTCTAAGCGCCAACAGCTTATCAAAAGCCGGAGCGGAAATGATTCTCGAACAATACCGAAAATTCGATGAAGTATTCGCGGTTTTTGAAGTAGATGTGGAAAAAGAAAACGCTGTTCCGGCGGAAGTGCTGGAAATGGCGGCAAAACGCTGTGCCGCCCGTGCCGCTAAGGACTGGGCTGCTGCTGACGCGATGCGTGATCAGCTAAAGGAATCAGGCTGGGTCGTTGAGGATTCCGCTGAAGGTTTTCGTGTTAAAAGGATAGATTAATTCTTATGTCTGAAAGCTTTATAAAACTTGAAGTTTATGTACCAGCCACGCATGCTGAAGCTTTAAAAACAGCTTTGTTCACCGCGGGCGCGGGCAAAATCGGCAATTATGATTGCTGTTGCTGGCAATGCTCCGGAACCGGACAATTCCGTCCGCTTGAAGGCAGCCGGGCTTTTATCGGTGAATGTGGAAAAGTTGAAAAAGTTGAGGAAATTAAAATAGAATTGCTTTGTCCGGCGGAAAAAATTACAGAAATAATTGCCGCCTTGAAAAAAGCGCATCCATACGAAACACCCGCGTTTCAATATTGGACAGTAAAAATTAACTAGTATCCAGGAGTCGTTGAATGCATTTTTTTATTAGTTACCTTTGGGAAGACCCGCAATTCTTTTTTATGTGGCTGCTTATTGTGGTGTTTGCGATATGCTGTCATGAGTATATGCACGCCCGCGCGGCTCTCTGGCAGGGCGATTCCACTGCCGCGGACGAGGGACATTTGACGCTCAATCCGCTTCGCCAGATGGGACCAATATCTCTGGTAATGCTGGCCATTATGGGGATTGCCTGGGGACAGGTTCCGGTTAATCCCAACCGCATGCGGCACAAATACAGCGATGCCCTGGTATCTTTTGCGGGTCCCGCGACCAATTTAGTTTTAGGTGTAATATTTTGTTTTGCGGCAGCTTTGGTTATTATTATATGGGGAATCGAAGATCCTGCCAGCATCAACGGGGAAATAAGTAATAACGCGGTAACGCTTTTTTCCCGGGGAGCAATGCTTAATTTTGTTCTTTTTGTTTTTAACCTCCTCCCGGTTCCCGGTTTTGACGGCTGGCATATTTTGAGTTCTTTCTTTCCAAGGTTAAAAACTTCAGAGTCACAGGCAATGTATTTTGTAGCTGTAGTTATTTTGCTGTTGGGATTTAAATATATATCATTACTTTTCGATTTGGGTAACATAATTAGCAATCTTATAATATGGGGAATTGTTTTCTTAGCCGGACTTTTGGGGGCGTAAATCATGACTCAAAACAAAATATGGAAGATCGGAGAGATAAATTCGGCAATCAAGGAGCTGATTGAGAACAGCTTAATGCCGATTTGGGTACAGGCGGAAGTCGGCACCTTGAATATCCATCAATCCGGTCATGTTTACATGACTTTAAAGGATCAGCGTTCGCAACTGCGTGCGGTATTTTTCAACGGAGCCGGTCCCGCCCGCCAGATACGCCTGAAAGTCGGAGACCAGGTAGAGGTTTTCGGCAAACTTACCGTTTACGAGCTGCGCGGCGAATATCAGTTGAGTGTCCGTCAAATCAGACCGCTCGGACTCGGAGATTTGCAGCGTCGTTTCGAGGAACTCAAACGCAAACTTGAAACTGAAGGTCTTTTCGAGCCCGCCCGCAAACAAGCAATTCCTGTTCTGCCTGAAACCATCGCCCTGGTAACATCTCCCGGCGGCGCGGCAATCCGTGATTTTCTGCAGATAATTGAACGTCGTTTCCCGAATGTTCATATTCAAATATATCCGACTCCTGTTCAAGGACACGGCGCGGAGCGCAATATCGCCGCCGGAATAGAGTTTTTCAATCGTGCCCAAAAAGCTGATGTGATAGTCGTAACGCGCGGCGGCGGCAGTATGGAAGATTTGTGGCCCTTCAACGAAGAAATTCTCGCGCGGGCGGTTGCCGCCAGTGTTATTCCCGTAATCAGCGCGGTTGGACATGAAATTGATTTTACTATTTGCGATTTTGTCGCCGACATGCGTGTGCCGACCCCGTCCGCCGCGGCGGAACTCGTCGTCGGGCGGCGTGAGGAATTTGAAAAACACCTGCAACGCAGTGAAAAAGACCTGAAATCTTCTTTGCAGTTCGTTTTGCAGGAAGTCAAAAACCGCCTTAAACTGGCCTCGGAAAGTCATGTTTTCCGTGAGCCGATACACATTGTCCGCCAGAAACAGCAGTATCTTGACGACTTGATGAAAAATTTAAATATTTCTCTTGAACGAACCTTGCGTAATAATGATTTACGCCTCCAGCTTGTTACCGGAAAATTGAAGAGTAATAGTCATAGTTATTTCCGTTTAATGCACTCCCAACTGGATGGTTTAATTGGAAAACTAGACGCACTTGGACCTCAAAATGTTTTAAATCGCGGCTTTGCAATCCTCAAAGATTCTGAAACAAACGCAACAATTACCGATCACAATCAAGTTTCCGGCAAAGAGTTACAGGCAACGGTCAGTAATGGAACAATAGATTTAGTCGTAAAATAAAGCATGATTATATTTTCGAGTTTACAATTCGACCATTTGATAACTGCAGTAAAGATTCCGCATTAACTTCCACGCCTGCTGTTTTTGCGCGGGCGATGAATTCTTCAGCCTTTTCCTGACTTGCTTTGGGAGCTCCGTCAGGTATTTTTTCGAAATAAAGAACGCCCGGTTTTTCAAAAACCAGAGGGCGCAAATGATCTATTCCAAGCAGTTCCAAACGAAAAGATTCCAACCACAAATTTTCAGCTTCGCCGTATGGCAAACGCATTATGTCAAAATAATTTCCGGTCAGGCAATTGGGGATTTTATCCAAACTTACTGCCGGAGCTGATCCGAGTATTTTGCGAACTAAGAACTCGTTATCCGCGACATTTAAAACTTCTACAAATTTAGAATAATTATTTTTTATTTGAGCCTGCCGCTTAGACCAGACCTTTTGAGCTCGAACGGTCTTTCCATTTAAACCTGCCAGCCAAAATTCCCGGGCATCCTCTAAGCTTAAATCATTTCTTATCTTCATTAAAAAATCCACTGCCTCAGAATCGCTCAAGCCGCGATATAATTCCAAAAATATTCTGGAGTGTTCAGCTATCTGCGGCTCGGATAATCTTTTAGACCGGCTGACGCCGTAAACGTCCACCAAAGCAAAGCTTTTTTCCGCTCGCGAATACAGTATGTTGCCGAGATGAAAATCCGGATGATAAAAACCTGAAGCAAAAAAGACTTTCAGAAATCCAGCAAAGTTCTCCAGAAATGTTTTTTTCAAAGCGTTGCCGTAAACAATTTCATTATGCCAGTATTCATGAACAGAGCAGGAATCCGGCATAGCCTCGGTCAAAAGCATGTTAGATGAAGCACATTTTGCCCAGCCTAAATGTTTTACCACCGGCACTCCGGCATCTTCAAGAGCACGCCCTGCAGCAAATTCCCTGGCGGCTTTGGGAGAGAAAAAATTGCGCATTTTGCGCCAAAAACCAAGAGGCTGTTCAAGTTTCACATAGAAAAGATCCTCGACCTTAAACACTACACGAACAGGATTTTGTTTAACCACGGAATCGCGCGCAAACTCCTGCCAACGCTCAAACCAGCCGTTCAGTAAGACCGTGTCTTCGATAATCCATGTCCAATAATTTATTTGTATTTTTTGCATAATCTCCTACATTGCAGCTTACGGCTCGACAGAGTCTCGTCCTCCAAGTGAATTGTCATAACAATGATTCCCATGGAGGGCGAAAGTCCCCTTGAGCCGAACACTAGAAACATTTGTTATGAAACATATACCTTATTTCTTATCATCCACTACAGCTATCAAAAACTGCGTGCTCCCAAATCTTTTAATTTGCGAAGTCAATAAAGGGTGATTCATGAATTTCCCGACAGCACCCGGTTCCGATGGAATTTCCCAGATAAGATAACAGCTTTTCGCCCATTCGATAAATCTTTCGTCAGCCATCAACTGTTCAAAACATTCCACTGAAACCGGATAAGGAGGATCAGCAAAAATGATATCAGGCTCCGGCATTTTGACCCGGTAAGCTCCGCCCAAAGCGTCAGTCGGCATAATCAGCATTTCAGAACGAACCCCGGCTTTACATACTTTTGCGACGTTTTCCTCTATCGCCCTGCAATGTGCGCGGGAGTTTTCCACAAGAATGACTTTAGCCGCGCCGCGGCTGGCGGCTTCGAGTCCAAGACTCCCGCAGCCGGCAAATAAATCCACAACATTCGCATCCTCAAAATCGCCCAGACTGTCAAACAAAGCCTTACGCGCCCGCACCGAAGTCGGTCGCACCGCCAAACCAGCCGGGACAGTTAATTCTATACGTCTAGCTATCCCTGAAATTATATTCATATATTTTAATTTTGCAGTTATCCTGTTTTTGTTTTCAAATCGCCTTCAATGTAGCGGTGAATAATTCCAGAAATAAGTGTTTGATATGGAATCCCCATTTCCATTGCTTTTTTCTGAATACCTGTATAATCGTGATCGTAAAGACGGATTGTAATACGTTTATCTTTTTTAAAGGTATTGACAGCAGCAGCCTTCATTGATTCTATTTCTTTTTTTGAAGGTTTTGAGAGTTTTAATTCGCCACTTTCGAATGCTTCTAGAGTGTTTTTTTCTTCTTTATCGTATTTCATATTCAAGCCTCCTTTTCTTCTTTATAAATCTTAGTTGCCTTTCTGCTGGGAATAATTGTTTTTAAAAATGTATATTCTTTTTCAATAACGTGCGGAACGAGATAAACATAATTTTCTACAATAATAAAATATATCTTTTGACCAGGATAATTCTCCCGGTCTGGGTGATCTGCTATTTTCCATACATCCCCTTGAGCTAAATGAAAAACTATTTTCTCAAAAGAAATCTTTCTTTCTTTTTTGAGCCATTTATTTTTTTCTGGATTCCATTCGTATTTCATAATAACCTTATTGTACATCCATTGTGTGTACATGTCAAGTGTAAAACTAGCTTATTGCCGAGGAATTCGATTTATTATGATTTATTTTCGAGTTTTTCTCTTATTAACTTTTCTGTTTTTTTGGAAATTTCACTTCGGCTTGTGTCCGGCCAGTCCTTTAGCCCAACCTCCCATAAACCATTGCCTTTCTTGTTTACATACATAAAAAAGTTGTCGAGATAATAAATGTTCTTTTGATTGGGATTCTTATTTAGTGATAATTTCTTGGCAATACTTTCAACTTCAGAATAAACATCTTTATTGCTTTTGATAAGTATAGTTTTAGACGAAAATGTCCATGGAGTTTTGACATCCTTACTTTCTTTCAGATAAAGAGTTCTTACATGACCTTCACAGCCAAATAAAATTACTGTTAATACCAGCAATGACGTACATGTAACAAATCTTCTCATATTTTTTTTCGCCTCTGTTTATTCCCATTCAATAGTGCCTGGGGGTTTGGATGTAATATCATAAACTACGCGGTTAACGCCGCGAACTTCGTTGATTATACGGTTTGAAATGCTTTCGAGTACTTCATAAGGCAGTTTCACCCAGTCCGCGGTCATGCCGTCAGAGCTCTCCACGGCGCGCATGGCGATGACATTGTCATAGGTGCGTTCATCCCCCATGACGCCAACTGTTTTGACCGGGAGAAATACGCCGAATGTCTGCCATATTTCATAATAAAGTCCGGCTTTTTTGATTTCGTCAACGATAATTTCGTCAGCGTCGCGCAAAATATCAAGGCTTTCAGTTGTTACCGCGCCGATATGACGGACGGCTAAACCCGGCCCCGGGAAAGGTTGACGCATTACCACGTCTTTGGGCAGACCGAGCTGACGTCCGACTTCGCGCACTTCGTCTTTGAAGAGACGGGCGAGCGGTTCAAGCAATTTTAATTCCATATCATCCGGCAAACCGCCGACATTATGGTGGCTTTTGATCATTGCCGCCGGATTACCATCGATCGGAACGCTTTCGATAACGTCCGGGTAAGTCGTTCCCTGAGCCAGAAATTCAGCGTCTTCGATGCTGTCCGAGGCTCTATCGAAGACTTCAACAAATTCATGTCCGATGATTTTACGTTTGGTTTCAGGATCGGAAACCCCGGCAAGCTTAGTCATAAACTGTTCGGTAGCGTCAACGTAAACCAATTCCATCTGGAAATTATCGCTGAAAAGTTTTCTCACGCGGTCAGCTTCGTTTTTGCGGAGCAGCCCGTTATTGACAAAAATATTAGTTAACTGTTTGCCGATGGCCTTGTAGATCAATGCCGACGCGACAGAAGAATCAACTCCACCACTCAAGCCGAGAATTACGCGCTTATCGCCGACTGTTTCGCGAATTTCCCTGACCATACGCTCGATGAATGAAGCGATTGTCCAGTTGCCTGCGCATTTACAGATGTTGTGGCAGAAGTTTTTGACAATCCGGCTGCCTTGCGGAGTGTGTACGACTTCGGGGTGGAACTGGATACCGTAAATATTCGTATTATTGATTTTAACCGCGCAATATTCGGTATTGGAAGTGCTTGCCAGTACTTTGAAATCGCCGGGTGGAGTTTTGCTGACTTTGTCCCCGTGGGACATCCAGACTTGAATTTCGCCCTCAAGACCCTCAAATAAATCACTGCTGTCTTTGATTTTCATCATGGCTTTGCCGTATTCGCGGGCTTTACCGGGAATGACTTCGCCGCCTAAAGTGTGAATCAAAATCTGCAAGCCATAGCAAATACCCAGAACCGGAATACCTAAATTGAATATTTCAGGGTCGCATTCGGGAGCGTTGTCTTGATAAACGCTGTTGGGTCCGCCGCTGAGAATAATTCCCTGTGGATTCTCCGCTTTAATAACGGCGGCGGAAGCGTGAAAGGGAAGAATTTTACTATAGACATTGCATTCACGAATACGCCTGGCAATCAGCTGGCTGTACTGTGATCCAAAGTCTAATACTATGATTGTTTCTGTTTTTTCAGGCATGTTTATAATTTCCACATTATTTTAATTGTATTTTACATCATTTATAATAGTTTAAAATAATGATTTTTAAATAGCTGATTAGTAATTTTTACAACATAACTTCACAAATAGGCTGTACTTATGGATAATGACACACTTTTTTGCTGTAAATTGAAAGATGAATCTGCAGATCAGGATTTAACAACTGAATTTTTGACAGCATTGGATTATGATTTCAGTTCCTGGGAGGATCTGGAAAACCATCACGCTTTTCATACGCTTTATTTTGCCGAAGAAGCCGACGCGGCGGCGGCAAAAGCCAGAATAGAACCAATGCTGCCGGAATGGAAAGAATTCGGGATTAATATTGAAAGTATTGAATTATTTTCCATTAAACGCGAGGATTGGTCGGAAGTCTGGAAGAAATATTTCCACATCCTGCACATTTCAGACCGCCTGGTCATCAAGCCGAGCTGGCTGGAATACACTCCGAAACCGGGACAAAAGATCGTCGAAATCGACCCCGGCATGAGTTTTGGAACAGGTCAGCACGCGACAACGGCTTATTGTCTCAAAATGATTGATAAATTAATTGATGACGAAAATATCACGACTTTTCTCGATGCTGGCTGTGGATCAGGAATTTTGTCAATAGCCGCAGCCAAACTTGGCTGCAAAAAAATTGATGCCTTCGATATTGACCCGGATTCTACAACGATAGCCGTGGAAAACATTGAAATAAACAAAATTGCGCCGGGGAATATTTCCCTGCAAACAGCCGATGTCGCCAAATTTGCCGCTCCGCGCAAAACTTATGATTTAGTCGCCGCCAATATTCTGGCGCACATCCTCCGCGAAAATCGTGATAAAATCGTATCATTCGTAAAACCCGCCGGAAAATTGATCCTGGCGGGAATCTTGACTAGCGATTTTGAAAATACCGCTCAACACTTCAGCAAAGCAGACTTGGAACAAATCGACAGCTTCACAGAAAAAGAATGGACCAGCGGCTTGTTCGTAAAAAAATAAATTACATTTATATCAGCAAGAGTAATATTTTATGCCTCTTCACAAAAATCTGTACCAATCAAGAGTCTTTTATGATTCTTGAAAATTATATATTCGCCTGATCACTACGTTTCTAAAGAGGTCAGGCATAAATGCTTGAACGGCTGAGACAGCCGTTACAT
>DAOWBJ010000284.1 GCA_030634125.1 Victivallales bacterium | reverse complement strand
GGCACGACAATGGTCAAAGCACCGGGACAAAGCTTTCCGGCAAGTTTTTCAGCGGTTTTATTCAAATAAAGATCAAATTTTTTTAAAGTATCCACCGAGTCCGCAAACAAAGCTAAGGGCTTGGCTTTTTCACGCCCTTTCAGTTCATAAATACGCTCCACAGCTTCCTTGTCGTCCCATCGGCACACCAAGCCGTAAACCGTTTCAGTAGGCACCAGCAAAACACTGCCGGGACGATTCAAAACTTCAACACAGCAATCAATTATTTCCGTAGTTTCATCTTTTCCCAAATTATATTTTTTCATAAAGTTATTTACCTTTAATGACATTATCATATAAAAGTATACATGTTTAGGAACGAAAATCAATATATGTAAGCTTAGTCTCCTTGACTAGGCTTGTTTTTTGTTGTACTTTACTCCGAATAATTAAAACAAGGAAAATATGGAATCTTCTCTGCTTTTTGTAATATTTATGGCAATTGTCCAGGGAATTGCTGAATTTTTGCCGATAAGTTCTTCGGGACACCTCGCGATAATGGGACGGCTTTTTGCTTTTGACGCGGAAACAAACGCTATGCTCAATATCGTCCTGCACGCGGGTACGCTTCTGGCAATAATCGTTTATTACTTCAAAGAATTAATCAATATATTAAAAAAATCAGATTTAGACCTGATCGGGAAACTCATAATCGCGACAATTCCACTTGGCATTACCGGTATTATTGTAAAGTCTATGACCTGGGATGAAAGCATCTTTAATAATTTGTTTGTTCCGGCAATCGGCTTTTTGATTACCGCTACTTTGCTGCTCTGGGGACAAAAAACCAAAGATGACAAAGTTTCGGGTAAGCTGACTTTTAAACAAAGTTTTTTGATTGGTTTAGCTCAAGCAATCGCTGTTTTGCCGGGGATCTCCCGCGCGGGGTCAACGATTTCGACGGGCTTGAAGTGCGGACTCGAAAAAGCTGATGCCGCGCGATTTTCATTTTTGATGGCAATTCCGGCAATCGGCGGCGTGGTGCTTGTAAAAATGTTCTTACTATTGAAAAACAGTAAAATTACGTTACATTCTTTAGATATATCTCATTTAGCGATTGGCTTTATTGTTTCGGCGCTTGTGGGTTATTTTTCTTTAGGTTTACTGTTAAAGCTTTTGAAGCATGGAGATTTTAAATATTTTGCCTGGTACTTGTATGTTTTAGGGCTGACGGCTTTAATCTGGGCAATCGTTAATGTTTGCACTTAATTACTTATAAACGAGGATCTTATGAGCAAAAATTCTATTCTTTTCATCGGCTCGGGCAAGATGGCGAGCGCTATCGCCGCCGGTATGATAGCTAAAGGCTTTGACGCGTCACAAATCAGCGCCTTTGACATATCCGCTCAGGCCGCTAAAAATTTCAGCATCGCTACCGGCGTAAAAGTTGAAACTAAAGATTTAAAAACTTTATCGCAAAAAGCTGATACAGTTATTGTCGCGGTAAAACCACAGCATATAGAGAAAGCCCTCAGCGCGAATTCTGCTTTACTCGAAAATAAATTGATAATTTCAATTGCCGCCGGAATAAAAATCGCAAAATTACAGGAAATTGCCAAAGCCACACGAGTTATCAGGGTAATGCCCAACACTCCAGCTTTGGTTGGAGAAGCCGCCTCCGCCTGGTGCGCCTCGCCGCAGATAACAGAAAAGGATGGCGAATTGATTAAAAAAATTCTCAGCTCAATCGGTACCGTTTGCAATATTAACGAAAAACTTATGGACGCGGTAACCGGGGTCAGCGGCAGCGGTCCCGCTTATGTACTTGATTTTATTCAAGCTCTGGCCGACGGAGGTGTTAATGCCGGTCTGCCGCGCGGTACGGCAACAGCTTTGGCCGCTCAAACTGTTCTGGGAACAGCAAAATTATTAATAGAATCCGGCCGTCATCCGGCAATCTTGCGGGACGAAGTTACTTCTCCGGGCGGAACCACCGCCAAGGCTTTGGCGGTTTTGGAAAAAAACGGCTTTAAGGGAACAATTATTGAGGCGGTTATTGCCGCCGCAAAACGTTCTGTAGAACTCGGCAGAAAATAAGGATATCAGCACAAATGGACAGTGATAAAAGATTAAGTGTAATTATTCCGGTGTTTAACGAAGCCGATACAATTGAAGATGTTGTCGCGCAGGTTAAAAAACGTCCTGAAACCGGCGAAATCATAATCGTTGATGATGCCTCCACCGACAATACCCGCGAACACCTGAAAAAGCTTGAAAGCAAAGCGGACATAAAAGTTTTTTATCAGGACGTCAATCAGGGAAAAGGAGCGGCAGTCATTCGCGCGATAGCGGAAGCGACTAAAGATTTTGTCATCATCCAGGATGCGGATTTTGAATATACCCCCGAGGATTGGCCCATAGTACTGAAGCCGTTAGTTGATGGTAAAGCTGACGTTGTCTACGGTTCAAGATTTATGGGAACACCCGGCATGGCAAGATTTTTCGGTCATGAAATGGGCAATAAATTCCTGACCTTTTTTTCAAATATTTTTTCAGATATTCACTTGAGCGACATGGAAACCTGTTATAAAGCTTTCCGCCGTGAAGTTATCCAAAACCTTAATCTGGAATCCAAACGTTTCGGAATTGAGGTGGAATTCACCGCAAAAATGGCGAAAGCCAGAATCATCCGCATCTGGAACGTTCCGATTTCCTACAATCCGCGCAGTTTCAACGCCGGCAAAAAAATTACCTGGAAAGACGGTGTTTCCGCCTTATATCACATCGTCAAATACAATGTCTTTTCCGACTCCAAAAAATTCTACAAAAAACCATGGGCGGAAGTACTCGGGAGAGATTCCCGATAAAGATTGCAATGATTATTATTTATTTGTCATTAAAACTTTTTATCCCATCTTCTACCGAGCGGGTCCTACCGAGCGGGGTCCTACCGAGCGTCCACCGAGCGGGGTAAAATTGTAAATAATTTAGAATAAGATTGTTATAATTTTTTATGTAGTTTAAAAAATGCCTTAGAAGCTATTTTTTAGAGCTTTTATTTGACTTTAAGTTTTTTTGTGTTGTGTTAGGTATATAAACTTTC
>DAOWBJ010000199.1 GCA_030634125.1 Victivallales bacterium | reverse complement strand
ACGAGATCATGTCCGGTATAATGCTTGACAAAGATGAATTCAAAGCTGAAAAACAGGAACTGGTTAAAGAAATCATGGTCAAGTTGAAAAATCACGCGGTGGGCGAAGCTGAATGGCTGTTCGCAAATTACAAAGCTGCCATCTGCCATATGACCGGATTGACTGAAGTTCTCAGCCGTCGAATTAACGAAAAAAATGAAGCTATCTCAGCGTTTTTTGCCAAAAATCCTGAAATGCTTGATGATCAGGTAGTTTTAGATCATTTGCCGAGTTTGTTCGCTAAAAAATACAAAACACGTATTGAACGCCTCCCTGCTGAATACAAAAAAGCAATCGCGTCAGTAGAATTAGCGACCAGAATAATTTACAATCAATCCGGCAACCTGGAACAGGAAATAAAGATAGCCATGCAAAAATAGGCGAACATCGCCTTCAACATATAAAACTTTTGTTTTGTTCAGGTTTCTCTGCACCGCTTCTCCGCAGGGAAATCTGAACGGGACTTTTTTTATACTCGCTACTTATTTAATTTTATTCCGTCGTCGGTGATGGTAATTCGGCGTTCTTTGTAGAGATTGCTGACTGCCTGCTTGAAAACGCGCTTGCTTATATGGAAATTATCTTCTATTTCCCCGGGCGTGGACTTGGAATTAAAAGGTAAAAAGCCTCCGGCTTCCTCAAGCTTTTCGAGAATCAACGGCTTTTCCTTGATGATTCCAAAAAATCCCGGTTTGCGCAGACTCACATCTATTTTTTTGTCATCGCGCAGCTTTGAAATATACGCTGTAAGCTTGTCGCCTAATTTTACCGGACTGTAAATTTCGTTTTTGTAAAGCATCCCCATATACTGATTATTAATCAATACATTAAAGCCTATTTGCTCCCCGGTACAAACTAATATTTTGACTTTGTCACCAGCATTGAAATTGTCTTCGTGTATTTTTTTGGCAAAAACATGAACCCGGCTCGAACCGAAAATTCTGCCGCTGACTTTGTCAAAAACCACCCTGACCGCGTAACTTTGACCTTTAACCATACGGTCTTTCTGTTCCCTGAAAGGCACGAAGAGGTCTTTATCCAATCCCCAGTCCATAAACGCGCCGATATCGGTAGTATCTTTAACTTCGAGGAAAGCAGTATCGCCGACTAACGCTTTTGGAGTCTGCGTAGTAGCCACTGGTCTGTCTTCCGAGTCCAGATACAAAAAAACATCAAGCTTAGTACCAACCGCTGTCCCCTCGGGAACAAATTTGCGCGGCAGCAATACTTCTTCATCATTATCCGCTAAAAACGCCCCGAATTCCACCATTCGATAGACTTCCAGACAATTCATTTGACCTAATTTAAGCATATAAAATTCCTTTTTTATATAAGGTACAACTGAATCGCGGCATTACAAGACACCCTCCCCCCGGTTGACGTTTATTTCATTAACAAGCAACGACAATCAACTCTTAACAAACAGGTGTTAGAATGAAGGATTTTGAATATTTATTTAAACGTGAACATTCGGTTTACCGTAAAAACAAAGCTCTCTGGAAACGCGGTTCGCAAGCGTATTCCGGCGGAGCCGGCTACATTGAACAAGCCTTAATTAAACATGTCTCGGAAATTGATTTGGAATTTCTGGAACGCCGCCAGCGGGCATATTACTTCAATTACCCCCGCAAAGTCGCGCGTTTAATAACTCATTACGTACTCTCCAGCGATCCGCAGCGGCATAATGCTGATTCCGGCATGATCGAGGATTTCTCACGCGGCGGACTGCGCACAAACGAAGTCATGCGCCAATTCTCGACTTTACTAAACGTCTACGGTTCCGCGTGGATGCTCATCGAAATGCCTCGTTTTGAAGGAGATATAGACCCTGAACGCAAAGAGCGTGAACGCCTCCGTCCTTACGCTATCGCGGTATCTCCATTATCTGTAGTTGATTGGGCTTACGGCAGTGACGGGCGCTTAAAATGGGCTTTGATAGAAGAAAACACTTACAGCAGCGTTAATCCATTTGCAGCCCCGGCATACAGAAGCTGCCGGCGGCTCTGGACACGAGACGAATGGACTCTTTTTGAAAAAGACGCAAGTTCCGGCAAAGTTATTATGCGTGAACGCGGCAGTCACAATCTGGGCGCGGTACCTTTGGTTCACGCAGAGGAAGCGGACGGCTTCGGCATGGACGCGAATCATTGGTTCGAGGATATTGTGCGAATTTCCGACGCCATTTTGAATAATGAATCAGAAGCCCAGATGAATATCGTTAAACAGATGTTCGGTCTGCTGATTATTTCTGAAAACTTCGTCCGCAGCGCCCGCCAGCCGCGCGTTCAAACTGACGACGAAGACGATAATTCTCCTAAGTTCAGCCATATTCTGGCGCGTTCCGCGGCGATTTGGGAAGGTACTGAGGAAAAAGGCATCAGCCGTTATATTTCCCCGTCAGGCACTGAGACAAAACACATTCGAGAAGAAAATATCAATCTCAAAAAAGAAATGTTTGACATTGTCGGAATGGCGATTCAGCGCGAATCCCCGAGTTCACAAACAGCCGAATCAAAAGCCTGGGATCATCAAAACGTCAAGCAGTTTCTTGTTTCACGGGTTGATATTCTGGAACAGGCTGAAATCAAATGCTGGGAGTTTATGAATTTATGGGACGCTACCGTAAAAGTCCCGGAAGTTGTTTATAACCGGGAATTCGCGGTTGTCAATATGAAAGAATCCATCGATACCTTATTGGGATTAAAAAACATTGCCGTTGGCGATGAATATCGTCGTGAAATATCCCGCGCCGCCGTCAGTGTTCTGGAAAAAATCAAAAAAATAACCCCGGAAACACGTAAAACAATTCTCGCAGAAATCGAGAATAACGTAGAATAGAGGTAGACTATGTTTGAAAATCGTTTACAGGAATCAGTAACTTTGCGAGTGCCGACTGAAGTTTTCAGTGACGGGCAAGCCGCTTACACGGAATATCAGGCTTATGCGTTAATAACGGATTTTACGCATCGGGACATTAACCGTTACGGCAGTATTAAAAACGGCAAAATCTTTTTGCTGCGCTGCGACAATGAACCTGAACCGGGGAGTCAGATAATTAATGAGGGAAAAACCTATGATCTCAAGGATATTAAAATCTGCCGGGATCTGGATGGGGAAATTGAATGTTATCGGTGTGTTGTGATTTAAAAGAAAAAAATACAATCGCACCGAGGCGTCCTCGGACGCGGTCAAGCGGCGGAACGCTTGTCGCCCGTCTAAACGGGCGAAATTTAAGCCCTCCATAGCTTCAGCGAAGGAGGGCGCATTATATCAATTCCTCACTCGAAAAGCTCGCCTCACACCCAAAATCTTTTTACTCTTCTTTTTCCTCTTTAATTGCGGCTATAGAATTTTTCACTTTTCTAAGTTTAGCGGCAAGAGTGCGCATTTGTTTTTTGCTATCAAGCTTTAAGGCGAGTTCTTTGTGTAATTCCAGAATTTTTGCATGCAGTTTTTTCAAAGCAGGATCTTCTTTCAGGAACTTGATACGCAGTTCGAACATTTCTTTAGCAAGTTTTTTTTCCTGCTTAACTAATTTCTGTTCTTTTTCGTCAAGATGTTCCTGACCAAAACAAAGCACCGCGCCGCAGCACAAAAATAAGATGAATAATTTTTTCATTATATACTCCAATATTCTTTAAAAGTTGTGAGTTATCAGTTATTGCTTCACAGATAAAATACTGCCCTTTTGACTTTATGCAATTAAAAAATACGATAAGAAAGGAAAACTCTGCTGTTATGAAATCATGTTTGTAGTTCCGCCTTCAGGCGGTGTCTCGGGACGACTTTGCGTCAACTTCTCCAATCTTTTTTGATAAATTATTTTTTGGGTGTAAATTACTTTTTGATGTAAATTTCATAAGGAGATGTTATTATGAGCAAGAAAATTGTTATGATTTTAGCTTCCGGCTTTGAAGAAGCTGAGGCGGTTATGGTTGCTGATGTTTTGCGGCGTCTGGGTTTTGATCTGGTGTTGACCGGATTGGACGAAATTGTCGTTGCCGGAGCTCATGATATAAAAATTACTGCTGATGCTGAATTGTCGGAATTAAACGCGGCTGATTTTGAAGCTGTGATTTTGCCCGGCGGAATGCCCGGCTCTATGAATTTACGGGATAGTGATGAGTTGATGGAATTTACCCGTGCGGTTTATGCTCAGGGTGGTCTGGCGGCGGCTGTTTGCGCGGCTCCGATTGCTTTGGCTCGTTTTGGTTTGACTGACGGTAAGACTATTACGGCTTATCCGGGATTTGAGGAATATTTGAACGGCAATGTGCCGACCGGCCGCATGACTGAAGTTGATGACCGGATTGTTACCGGGAAAGGTCCGGGAGCGGCATTTGAGTTTGCCGGGCGTATTGCTGAAGCACTTGCCAAAGGTGATAAGCTAGAAAAAGTTTTTAAAGGAATGTTTATAAAATGAGTTT
>DAOWBJ010000287.1 GCA_030634125.1 Victivallales bacterium | reverse complement strand
CGATGATATGCGTAACGAGTTAAGCAAGCAGGTTACGGGCGACAATATATTTGAGCAAAGTGCTTCTGCTGGAAAACTTGGCCGTAAAATTCTGCTTGAAAATTTCTGGGGATTTTGTTTCTGGGCTCCGCGCAACATGGTTTATTTTTTCATGCCGGATATAACCCCGCTTTTTGAGCGTCTGCACATCATTTCCGGTAATCGCGGCACACTGGATATATTGCGGCGCAAAGGTTTATTGGCGGCGTTCAATCATTATTTCAATAATAATATCGGCGCGATGACCGCGACTTTTGTTTATTTAGTCTTTTATTTTATATTATTCGCGGCGATGATCGCCGGAGTTATACGTTTATGGATAGAAAAACATTATCAGAAACTTGTATTCGGTGCTTTATTGACGGGGTATTTCTGGATTTTGCCGATAGGAAATCTCGACTGGCGTTTCAGAATGCCGATAATGCCGCTTTTATTTATCCTGGCAATTTACGGAGCTAAAGGCTTATTGAATTGGCAGCTAACACGCAAGCTTCGGATCAAATAATGTTTTACTGCGAAAAAAACAATCCTCATCGTTTATGCAATGTTCTTGCCGAATCCGCAATGGCGGCAAAATGTAAATTGGCGCGACGTCCTTTCAATCGTTTTGAACCGGAAACAACCGCCTGGTGGCTCGTTCCGTCCAGCACCCTGCCCTTTTATCAATTCAAAAAAATCTATTGTACCTGGGCAAATAAAGAACGCGACGCGATGCTTTGCGGTTTGTATCTGGAAAAAGGTTTAGCACCCGAGCTGGCAAGCGTTTATCCATCACGCAAAGGCAGATCCTTATTGATGAACAAAAAATGGCATTGGCATAAATTCATTGAAAGCTGCGCCGACGGCTCGCTGTCTGAAACAATAAAAACTGCCGCGCAAACTTCCGGCTTCAAGCTGGAATTTCATATCACCGGCGGTTACGTTGACGATCCGGCTTTGTTCGATCCCTATGCCGGAAAACAAAAAAAAGATCATTATATTTTTGAATTGGACAAAGATTTCAGCACTTTAAAATATCGTTCCGCCAAACGCGACACAATGACTTTAAAGTGTTTGAATAAAGTTCATAATGTATCGGATCTATGTTCAACAATGCAAGTCTTAGGCAAAGAACATTTTTTATGGCTGGACCTCTTCATAGCCGCCGAATTCAAAGTCGCGAACAGCGAAACCGGAGAGTCAGAAATCACCAGTCCCGACAAAATATGGAATAATTTTCTGAAGATTATGATGTAGCAGTAGTGCCGGGAGCAGCCTTACTCCGGCACATACTGTTTTCCTAAAATAATTTAGAAAGAAAACCTTTTTTCCCTTCCTTGACGCCCTGATCTTTTTTCAGCTTGGCAAGATGCCGTTTCATTTTCTCTAAATCAAGAGTTTTTTTCTCCAGCTCGTCTTTATAGTTTGACAAACGGAATTTTGATTTGGAATATTCGTCGCCTATTGCAGAAACAGCCTTATAGCGGTCTTTCACTTCACGACGGTTGGAACTGCGGTCGGAACTGCTGCTGCCGCCGCCCCAAAAGCCGTTACGACTAAATCCATTATTACTGCTGCTGGTAACAGAAGAAAGCTTGACAACCTGATTCAGGAAGCCTTTTGAGTCCGTTTCAAGCTTTGGAATTTCTTTTTTTAAACGCTTGATTCGTAATTTCGTTTCCTTTATTTTATCCTCAAGTTCAACTATCTTATATTGTCCGCGCCGGATGTTCAATTCTTTTTCAAGTTTGGTCTTTTTGGCTCGTTCCGCGGCGTTATGTTCACGACGCGCTTTTTTCTTCTTGCGTTTCTTTTCTTCATACCTGGCGCATTTGGCGGGATCATAACCTAATTTTTCACGAAGGTCTTCCGGCATTTTTTTATATTTGACAAACATTACGCCACAACTGTGACCAACCACTACGCCATTTGGTTTACGTTCAACAACATAAGCATTTTTGAGCACGCGTCCGCTTGCCATTGTATAATCCTCTCCAGCAAAACCAGCGGAACAGAGTAAGCATGTTGCGACCATAACTAAAATCAATCTGAATAATTTCATAATATTTCCCTCTGGTATGCTATTTAGCTTTGCTTAAAGTTTTTGGCGTTGCGAACTCAATATCGGCGATTTTGGCATTCCATTTAACCGAAACGAGTTTGGATTCCAACAGCTTTCCGTCAACCTGCGATACCATCATAAATGGTGTCATAATACCGTCGTAATCTTCGTAATCCCCAAAGTATGTAGCAATTTTTATAACTTTCCCGGCTTTTTTATATTCTTCAATTGTTTTTATGACAAGATAATTATTTTTATCCACAAGCATTATTACCGGTGCTAACTTGAATTTCGCGTCAGGGGTACAAACCAGCTTCCAGCAGTCAACTCCGGCAGCCTCCTTGCTTCCATCCAATTTGATATTTGGGAAAAGTTTATCAAATTTGACATTTGGAGCCAGGTAAGCGGCTTGGAATTTAAGTTCATTAAGTTCCGCAGCTTTGAGGAATCGTAAACCTTTACCTGTAATATATTCCCAGCCGACTTTACCGTTACAGGCTCTAATCATAAGAGAATTTTCACGGCGGACTTCCAGGCGAATCTTACCTGATTTTTTGAGTTTAAGAGTAATCCTGCTGTTCTTCTTTTTGCCCAGGTGTGAATCATAAACGATTACAGCTGAGGTGGTTTTATTTTGTTTCCCGGAAACATCTACCGCTTTTTGCATTTTAGCGACGATACTTTCCGCTTTTTCCTTTTTACCAGAAAAACCACAAGGACAATTACATCCGGCAGAAACGAACAGAGTTGCTACGGCTGTCATAAGCAGAAGTTTTTTCATAACATTCTCCATACAATTGAAGTTTTAGATTTAGATTTATTGCGAATTTTAAATAAGGGCATCTGTCCGGTGCTGGCATTTGTCCTATGGCATTGAGTTGATTATTTTTTCAAATGAACTGTCAATGCCAACATCTAAATTCAGTAATTCTCTAAGAATATAATTGCTGTCTTTGTATTCGTCAATGAT
>DAOWBJ010000228.1 GCA_030634125.1 Victivallales bacterium | reverse complement strand
TCTTATTAATAATGCTGATTTTATTTTTGGTATTCGTACGCCTGAATCTGTTAAAGATTTTTTGGGATGTTTTTGTGAAAAAAAAGGAATACCAACGTTAGAAACAAAATTAGATTATAAAAATTACAAAATTATAAAGAAATAATCTCGAAACTCATTACGTTAATTATTTTGTTATTTCCCATTACAGGGATTTATGCTTTTTATATTCGATGTTCGATGTTCATTTTTTTTACTGCGGCCTGGGCTGGTTGATTATTATCTCTTTCATCCAGCGGCGGCGCTTGCGTTTAAAATGTGATAATGTTCCCAGTTTATCCAGTATGGCTACGCCCGCTCCGCTAGTCGGTAAGCTTATTATTTTATATAATTTACCACTAGTGGAAGGACGCAGTTTTTGGAACCGGAACCGCGCTTCCTGATTTTCCAGATTCCCGGCATTGTAAATAGCGACAGTAGATTCTTTAGGCAGACCAAGATAAATGCGCTGCTCGGCAATACTCCAATTTACATCGGCATCAGAACGTTTGCATATTTTTATAAAACTCTCTCCATTATAAAAATAAGTCGCTCCGCCATGACTTGAAACTAAAAAAGTCGAGGCGTCATTTGAAGATAAAACTACTTTGTCAGGATGGAAAAACTTAGGGAAAACAATAGTTTCTTCCGGAATGACTTGCTGCTCTGTATTGAATATTTGTATTTTGCCGGAGCCGGTAATTAACAGCCTTTTGCCATTCGCGCTGCGGTTAATGGCGATAGGATTATCTATGGTTTTAAATGTTTTGAAAGCTTTTGAAAGTTCGTTTGTATCGTAAATTCTAATTTTATTTGAATCTTTGAAAGCCGCGAAAAGCTTGCTGCCGTCTTTGGAACAGCAAAACGCCGTAGGCGCATCTTTAATTACCCGGGAAGTGGAAACAGGTAAATCAATATGCGTATCCATTGTCTGGAATTGAAATTTTGGTTTCGGATTGTATTTATCGAAAGGTGCTTTTATCAGGCAGACAACATTGCTGGAAAAAGGAATAAAACAGAATTTAATAACATTTTTTCCCGGCATGAGCAGATAATTATTTACACGCAGATTATAAAGATTTATAAAAACAACTATTGAACTGGAGGGAGCGTTCTTTTGAGGCAGAGTTTCGACTATTCCCAAGGCACTTTCGTCAGGACTTTCGAGGACGAATGGCAGAATCGCGCCGCCCATACCAACAAAGTTCCAGCGCGGACGCCATTGAAAACGGTAACGGTCTACAGCCAGAGCTTTCGCAAAAGTACCGGTAGGGGCGTCTTTACTGCCGCATAGTTTGGAATCCCTGGTTTTGCTGAATAAACCGCTTGCTTTGACTTTTATTTCCGGAGTATCATTTTTCCATTCTATAGTGTTTTTAGAAAAAGCGTTGACTGCATACAAAAACATACAGCCGGTCAATAAAAAAGTATATCTCATGAAGTTCTCCCAATCTTTTCGCGATTCGTTTTGTTAAACCCGAACATCAAGTCAATGATGCTCCAGGACAGTATGGCTGAAAATAATAATATAGGCATAAGCATTGAAGCAAATTTTATTTCAGGAAGTTTGTTCTCAAGGATATCGCCTTTATAAAACTCCCAAAATGGCAACATCACTTCGCCGGCAAGCCATAGTATCGCGCCGATCGCGCCGAATAACTGGATTGAACCGCGGACATAACGCTTCGCCGATAATTGTCCCATTCCGGGGGCAGCTAAACTTAAACCAATATAAAAAAACTTGTTTTTCATATTATATGATAAGAGTTTTTATGATAAATTCAATCTAATTACATTTTTTTTTCAGCTAAGCTTGACATCATGGGTGAACAATGTCAAATTGAGAAGTAAATTCTAATTTAACAAGTGCTTATTATGGTTTTAAAAAAGAAAGACAGTTTTCTGGATCGTTTTATTGAGCGTGTCGATAGTATGGACGCGAACAGTTTGCAGGCCTATATTCTGCATTTGTCCAGGGAGAAAGGCTTCTTTGAAACTATTTTTAACGCGGTTGAAGAAGGCATTTTAGTTGTTGACCGGAGCTTGCATATTCGTTATCACAACAAGGCGGCGAAGGATTTGCTGGGACTGCCTGACGATCTTGACAAGATTCGTTTGTCGCAATTCCTGCAGAATATCGACTGGTTCCGTATTCTCAAGCAGGATGAGGATGAATGGACACGCATGTCCCGGCAGGAAATTGAGATTATGTATCCCGAACACCGTTATGTGCAGTTTTATTTAGTGCCTCATGACGAAGACAATAGTTTCGCGACGGTGATTTTGCGTGATGTAAGCGAAACGCGCCAGCGAACTATGCGGGAGCTGGAAACTGAAACGTCTAATTATGTTTCAATGCTGGCAGGGGAGGTCGCGCACGAAATCGGAAATCCTTTGAACAGTCTGTATTTGAATCTGCAATTATTGAACCGCATGTTCAAGCCGGATGAAAAACCTGATATTGAAGAATCACGGGAAATGTTGAAAGCCTGTCGCGATGAAGTTGAACGTCTTGACAACATAATCAATCAATTTTTACACGCCATCCGTCCTGGTGAGAACGCGATGCTTGACCTTGATATAAAAGATGTGATTATAGATACATTGACATTCATGCAGACCGAGATAGAAACTAAAGATATATCCGTAAAATGCAACTGGCCTGAAGTTTTGCCTAAAATATATGGTGATGTTTCCCAATTGAAGCAGGCGTTTTTCAATGTTTTGCGCAATGCTGTTCAAGCGATGCCGCAGGGCGGAGAAATCGTAGTCAATGGCTTTTATAATGATGACCATGTAATTTTAGAATTTACCGATACCGGGCACGGCATCAGTGCCGATAAACTTAATCGCATGTTTGATCCATTCAAGTCCTTTAAAAAAGGAGGGACAGGTTTAGGCATGATGATTATCGAGCGGGTTTTGCGCCTGCATGGTGCCGAAATGAGCGTTGATACCAAAGAGGGAGAGGGTACCGCCATCGTAATTAAATTCCCGCGTCCGGGAAGACGAATCAGGGTTCTAAACGCGGCTGAACCACGGAATTGGACTCCCTGACTGTAAAAACCTTTATTATTTCTCTTGAGTCATCTTTCTTCTTTCGCGCATGCGGCGGCGGAGTTCCATCATCCGGGCTCGTGTAGTAGAATCCATGCCTTCCATAACGCCTTGTCTCCACGCGTTACGATTTCCATGACGCCTGTTAGTAGTAGTGCTGCTACTGCTTTTGGTCCTTCGGGCTTCTCTGGCTTTACGCCATTTATCCCTTTGCGCAATCCTTTCATCCAGATATTTATTTTGCTCTTCTTCGCTCATGGCAAAAAACTTATTGACGTGTTCTTTCATCTGTTTCATTCTGATTTTTCTGGTATTTTTAGATAAAGCAGTACGTTCGCTGCTGCTCAATTGTCTATAAGCGCCGCGTGAACGTCCTGCGCTTTTAACGTATTTAATTTTTTCCTGCTCAGGCAGACCGGCAAATTGTTTGGATGCCATATAGCTCACTTTTTTAATTGGTCCCAGCTTTTTTGGATCTGGAGCTTTGGGCGTGAAAAACGCTGAAACTATTGTTGCGAGCAATGTTACGGAAGCTACAGAGATTCCGCTTATCATTATAATCTTGTTTTTCCTGTCCATTTCTTTGAATTTCATTTTATTTCCCCTTTGTTAAAATAATTTATCAGTCACATGCCAATCGGCAAAAAGATAATTTTTTGCTCCGCCCTTGCTACTTACTTCAATCCCTGAGGCGTCATCATCATCATCATCTTGCAAAAAATTAAAAACATCTGAGCTTCGATGGAAACATTCATAATCGAACATGACAATTATTTCAGCAGATGATCTCTTG
>DAOWBJ010000298.1 GCA_030634125.1 Victivallales bacterium | reverse complement strand
TCGCCGATCAGAGCTAAATAATCGATCATTTGTTCAGGTGTAACATTGAATTTATCAATCGCTTCCTGACGTCCGCGAAGCGTAAAGCCACCGCCTTTAAAAGCCGGCACGAGCATTTCAACACGTTCGTTGATAATTTGCGCGAGGTCTTTATCGGCGCTTATGAATTTAACTGTTTTATCATCGAATTCGGCGGCGATAGCGGCGAGCAGATCGTCCGCTTCATAGCCTTCCTGTACGATCATAGGCCAGCCGAAAGCCCTGGCAATTTCTTCAAGTACCGGGATTTGTTCGCGCAATTCGTCGGGCATCGGGGGACGGTTGGCTTTGTAATCGGGAGCGAGTTCAAGGCGAAACGCGGGTTTTCCGCAATCAAGGATAAATGCGCCATAAACAGTCGGATAATCTTTATATATCTTGACCATTAATTTAGTAAAAGCAAAAATCGCGTTTGTAGCTTGACCTTTAGAGTTAGACAAAGCGCGAATAGCATAAAAACAACGATATATCTGAGAATAAGCATCAATTAGTAAAATATCTGTTCCGGGCATAATGACCTCTAATAAGTTTGTAAATGTAGTATCTATTATATTGACAGAGGAATACAGATTTTCAAATGTTTTTATATTTTTTTGCTGAATTGTTTTTTCAGTAATTCGTAATTCATCGGCATTTGTATATTCTCTGCTTCCGGGTGCTGCTTCTTGAACCAGGTTATTTGACGGCGGGCCAGTTGCCATGTATTCGTAATAATGCGTTCCCGCATGGTTTCATAATTGATCTTTTTGTCGAGATATTCGCCGATGATTTTATAACCCAGAACTTGATGCGCCGTCGGGGTATTCAGGATACCCGCGGCAATAGCGGTTTCGGCTTCTTCAACCCAGCCGGCATCGAGCATTATTTGTGTGCGCTCGGCTATGCGTTGTTTTAATTCTTCGCGATCCCAACAAAGATTCCAGGAAATTACCGGATAACGCAATTTTGGCTTATTTAAGGTTTGCAATTCGGTGATGGATTTTCCGGTTAGTGTGAAAACTTCCAGCGCGCGAATCAGTTTGCGGCGGTGCATGTGCCAGCGTTCGAAGTCCGCCGGGTCTTTGGTCTGCATTAATTCTTTGAGTTTTTCGTAAGCTGCCGGATTGTCGTATTCAGCATCAAGTTCGGCACGGAGTTTGGCGTCGCCGGGGAGCGTGTCCAGACCGTAAAGCAGGGCGCGGATATAAAAACCGGTACCTCCGGTGATAATCGGCAGATTGCCGCGTGAATGAATTTCGTTGATTGCTTTTTCGGCTAATTCGACAAAACGGTAAACATCAAGTTTCTGCTCGATATCATATAAATTTATCAGGTGATGCGGAATTTTTTTGAGTTCCTGAACCGTCGGCTTGGCAGTGCCGATGTCGAGGCCTTTGTAGATTTGCATTGAATCGGCGGAGATTATTTCGCCATTGAAATCGGAAGCAAGCTTGAGAGCCAGAGAAGTTTTACCACTGGCGGTCGGACCCATAATAACTGCTGTTTTCTTTGAAACTGACACTTTTACTCACCCGTTTTTTCCTTTTTGGATGCGCGCAGGATGTTTGACAGGAAAAAGATGCAAACACCGACGCAAATCGCGCTGTCCGCGATATTGAATACCGGTGGCCAATGATAATTGGCGATGTGAAGATCTAGAAAATCAACGACCTCGCCACGCCATATACGGTCAATTGAATTACCGATAATACCACTGACAATCATTGATAAAGCTAAATATCTTTCGTTAAAACCCTCGGTAAGCCAGCGCATAAAAAATATAGTCGCGGCCATTACCGCTAATGCGATCAATAGCAATAACCAGCCGTATCCGCTGAGGATACCCCATGCCGCGCCTTTATTGGTAACATAGGTTAGAGAAAAGAAATTATTTACTACAAGGACGCTTTCTCCAAGCTTGAAGCTGTGATCAATCAGGACTTTAGTTATCTGGTCCGCAAGTAACAGCAGCCCGGCAATAATTACTGAAAAAGTAATAATTTTGCGTTCAGAGCTGCTGTGGGGTGCTGACTTAGCAAATAATTTAATCAAGAGTGGGATTGGTTCCGTTATTTTTTTCACGTATAGATTTGCACTTGGTACAATAAAGGGCATAGGGTTTTACTTCCAGTCGTCCTTTAGGGATTGAATCATCGCAATCAACACATTTGCCATACTCTCCGTCAAGAAGACGTTTTATGGCATCTTCGATCAATTCAACAACGTTGCCGTCTTCGGTCAACATTTGTAATTCAATATCACGCCTGAAGTTTTCGCCGCCGTAATCAGCCATATGGGTAACAGCGCCATGTTTGGTGGCACCGCTATTTAAAGCTACTGCAGCGTGTTGATTCATTTGTTTTGTAACAATTTCTCTGGCCATCATTAAAGAATCAAAGTATTTTTTATCTTTCTTTGACAATACTGATAAATCTTTATCACACGAAACGGGCATAAATATTCTCCTGTTTCAACAGGTTAAAAAGTTAATAAACTAAAATACTAAACGCCAAGTATAGCATTATTATGTGAAAAAATCAAGTCCTAAACTTTGCTATATGCAAAAATAACACTACTGTTAACAGATAGTAAATTAGTCGGCAACATTTTCAAACCATCTGGTTTTATTCATATGAAGCTTAATATTATAGATTTACATACTCACAGCAGTTATTCTGACGGCACTCAAACGCCTGAAGAACTCTTATCGGACGCGGCAAAAATTAATTTAAAAGCATTAGCTTTAACCGATCACGACACCATCGCGGGGATTCCTGAATTTTTGGAGGCGGCGGAGAAATATCCCGACCTGCTCGCAATAGCCGGAGTTGAAATATCAACTATTTATTTCAGTCGCGAAATCCACAT
>DAOWBJ010000104.1 GCA_030634125.1 Victivallales bacterium | reverse complement strand
AGGTGCCATGATGCGAACTTTTTAGGTATACAATGTACTAGATGGTTACGCCAAAAGTAGAAAAAGGCGGATGCAACGCCTCCGTGGTCAAGCGGCGGAAAGTGCTTGTCGCCAATCTCCAATTGGCGAAATTTGCGCAACTTGTTGCGCCGCAATAAATACCGCTCTCGAAAAGCGAAGCTGACGAAAATGAGCGTAGCGTATTTTTCGTAAGCATTGAGTGTTCGAGTTTTTTGTCGTGACTTTTGGCGGGCGCGTCGAACTAACGATGTTATTCATTATAAAACTACTTTCCGTATAAAAGAATTTGCGAAATCCCTAAATGATGATATTTTGAAAAGAAGTGGATTATTTATAAACCTTTTATTAAAAATTTTAGTATGAAGACATCATTATCATATTTACCCAAAGAAAAAAAAGAAGAATTAAAAAAGATTGTCAAAACACTACTTGAATTCAAAGAAGTAGAGATGATTATTTTATTCGGCAGTTATGCGACAGGTAAATATGTTCATTCCGACAGATATGTAGAAGATGGAATTATCTACAAATACCAGTCGGATTACGATTTGTTGATTATTTTAAGCCAAAATAAACAAGCCGACAACCTTAATTTTGTTTATGGGATTACTGAAAAACTAAACAAATTAAAATCACTCACTCCCATTAGTCCGATATACGAAGGGGCAGGTTTTGTAAACGAACAACTATCTGACGGCAACTACTTTTTTAATGACATTAAAAGTGAAGGCATTTTACTGTATACCTCCAAAAGAAAGCAATTAGCCAGAAAAAGAAAATTAAGCATCGAAGAAATTAAAAAACAGGCACAGGATTATTTTGATGAGTGGTTTGAAAGTGCTAATGAATTTTATTGGGGATATGAATCATATTTTAATCGAAAAAGTTATAAAATAGCATCTTTTCAATTACATCAAGCAACGGAACGTTACTATCATACCTTGACTTTGGTTTTTACAGGTTATAAGCACAAAACACACAATCTGGAAGAATTGGGAAAAATAGCCTCTACACTGAATCTGGAATTCAAAAAAATATTTCCCCGACACACAGAAATTGAAAAACATCATTTTAGTTTACTCCAAAAAGCATACATTGATTCCCGGTACAAAAAAGGCTATAGAATTAGCAAAAAAGAACTTGAGTACCTTTCAATGCGCGTAGTTAAACTCCGGGATTTGACCGAAAAAGTATGCAAGGCAAAAATAAAAAGTTTTACTAAATAATTTGTTTGTGTTGAAATGTAGGATTATTATATTATTGTATTAAGTAGATATTGTTTCTTGGTTAGAATTTGGCGGTTTTCACTTTGGGCGTAGTCTTTTTATACAGGCTGCGCCCTCTGTGTATCTGTTGTATGTGATATTTTATACCGATTTGCAAGGGATAGTATCTCCGATGCGATGATTTTATGGAGGGCGAGACTCCGTCGAGCCGAGCATTAGAGACTCGTGCGGCTCGACTGAGTCTCGCCCTCCACGGATTGCGTATTCTCCAGTTTTCTATGGGATGACTGCGATAAAAATTATAAAGTCTGAGATTCAAGATTTGACTAATAATTTCTGATTTTCATTCTTTTTAACATCGCTTGTGTTCTTTTTATTAGCACTTTTAGCTGCTTTTTTTTATATAAATTTGACAGAAACGTTGCTTTTTCCTCTCACCGAGTTACCTATGATTATTTGTTTTGCCTGTTCTATGTCTGCGATGTATAAAACTTTTTCTTTTGCATTCAGCTTTTTGATTGTTTGACCGCGCCATATTCCGGGGAGTAATCCGCTGTTTAATGGCGGCGTATACCATGAACCATCCTGCGTTTGGATAAATATATTGGAGATTGCCCCTTCGCTTATTTCGCCGCGCTCGTTGCTGAAAATCACTTCGTCGTAACCTTCATCGACGGCTTTGTGAAAATGTTCATTATAGAACTCGCGCCGGGTCGTTTTGTGCCGCAAAAATATGTCCTTACTGGAAGTGTGTTCTTTAGATAATTTCACCTTTGCTGAATCTGTTCCCAATCCAGTTCCCTGTAGTGGAAAAGATTGTAATTCGAGTTCGCCTTTGAAATTAAGCAAAAGTCGTACACGGCTGGGGACAGCCGTGGCTACATTCTTTTCTATAAATTTTTCGGCTGATTTTTTATTAAACTTAAACTTAAAATATTCCGCGCTCTTTGCCATTCGGTTCAGGTGTTCGTCCAAATCGCTGATGCCGTTTCTAAATAACATTGTTTCGAGAATTTCGAAATCCGGTTCGGCGGCATTGATAAACTTACTTTTCAGCAATGCTTCATCGAGTTCCGCGGCTTTGCCGGAATCGTAAACTATGCCGCCGCCGACGCCCAGTTCGGTCGAGTCTTCAGAACAAAGCAAAGTCCGGATCGCGACATTCATGCAAAAATCCTGATTCGGATAAATACAGGCTATTGAGCCGGTATAAATTTTTCGCGGACTTTTCTCGAGCTCCTGTATTTTGTGCATCGCGGCGATTTTGGGAGCTCCCGTTATGGACGCGGCGGGAAACACTGCCTGTACGATTTCACTGAAAGTAGTTTCCGGATTTATTTTTCCATGCACTGTACTTATCATTTGATGCAGTGTCGCGTAGCTGTCGACGTGAAACAATGGATCGACAAATATGGAGTCAGTACAGCAGATACGTCCCAAATCACTGCGTACCATATCGACAATCATTAAATTTTCCGCGGTGTTCTTCGGGTCGGTCTTCAAAAATCCGGCGTTTTTGCTGTCCTTGACCGGATCTTTACTGCGTTTTATCGTGCCTTTCATAGGGCTGTTAAAAAGCTCGTTTCCGTTTCTTTCCAGAAATATTTCAGGGGAGAACGAAACTATTTGTGAATCGCCGGTATTAATAAACGCGGCATAAGGCATTGGATGCCGGACAAACAGAGCTTTGAATAAACGCCATGGATCATCTGTTTTGCCGCCGCGCAAACGAAAAGTAAAATTAGTCTGGTAAAGGTTTCCTGCCTTAATATCATCAAGCACTTCACTTATTGCGTCGTGATATTCTGTTTCGCTAAGTTCCGGCTTCAGGTCTTCAGAACTCGCAAATATTTCTTCAGTTCCGGGAGCGAAAACAGCCGGAGCTTTGTCGTAAATCCCAAACCACACTAAAGGAAAATCATTAAGCGCGCGGGGAGGGAAGGCTTTGTCAAACGCGGCACCGGCTTCATAAGATAGAAATCCGGCGGCATAGTATCCCTGACTCAAAGAATCTTCCAGTTCAGCTAAAACATGCTTGACATCTTCAATTTTTGTACAGCAAAGCAGTTTGACAGGGGCTGTAAAAACTCCCCATTGTTTACTGCCGGGTAAACGACAGACTACTGAGCCGCTTTTCATATTATTTTATTGCGGTTGCTGAAACTTGTGATTTGCGTTCCCATAATAATATTGTATACCACAGCCAATGAGTTTGATAATATGAATTAAGATTAACTAGTTTTGTAGCACCGAGACCACGAGCGTGACGTGTAAGTAATCCCAGAGCATTATCCATACTGACAGTATTTACAAAAGCAGCTACTTTATCAATATTATTAACGCTTCCGCAAAACAATGGGAAAGCGTCAAACAGAAATACACCGCTGATTCGCGCGTTGATATGAGCGACGGGCTTCGAACGGGCAGTAGTCATACCTAAGCCGTTAAAGTTTTTGGAAGTTTCTATACTCGTACATGCTGTCAAGGCAAATGCCATAACAATACCGGCGAACATCATTAATGTTCTTTTTTTCATTGACTAACTCCTTTAGTTATTTTTCACGCGCTAATGCGCGATATGCAATATCTTTGCGGCAGAAACAATCCTGCCACGAAATTTTATCGACTGCTTTATATTCCTTGTCAATAGCCTCTTTTATATTAACTCCGCGCGCCGTAACTCCAAGTACACGACCGCCGGTATTGACGATTTTTCCATCTTTTTCCGCGGTTCCGGCGTGAAAAACTATCGCGCCGTCCGCCGCCGCTTCATCCAGACCGGAAATCTCATAGCCTTTTTTGTAAGACACAGGATAGCCGCCGGATGCCAGAACTATACATACTGCCGGTTCTTTAGACCATGTTAATTCTGCTTCAGACAAACGTTCGTCAACAGTTTTGATCATAGTATCGAGCAAGTCTCCTTCAAAGCGACGCATTACAGCTTGAACTTCGGTATCACCGAAACGGACATTGAATTCCAGAACTTTCGGTCCCGCGTCCGTAACCATTACGCCAACGAAAACCAGACCGTGAAAATTTAATTTTTCTTCCTTAATACCAGCTAGAAAGTTGTCCAGTATTTCAGTTTTAATCCGCGCCATCATCGCATCGTCAATCACCGGAGCCGGTGAATAAGCACCCATTCCGCCGGTATTAGGACCTTCGTCGCCGTCGTAAGCGCGTTTGTGATCCTGAGAACTTACCAGCGGGACAATAGTTTTGCCATCGGTAAAAGCTAAAATTGAGGCTTCTTCACCGAAAAGGCATTCTTCAACCAAAACCTTGCTTCCTGCTCCGCCGAACGCACCGTCAAAACATGATTTTACGAAATCCAGCGCCTCGGTTTCTTCCAATGCCACGCAAACGCCTTTGCCGGCGGCTAAGCCGTCAGCTTTAATGACAATGCCTTCAGCACCGTCCGCAAATTTTTTACTCACATATTCGAGGGCAGGGGCGGCATCATCAAAACTTGCAGCTTTACCAGTCGGAATATTATGTTTAAACATAAATTGTTTGGCATAATTCTTACTGCCTTCGAGCCGCGCGGCTTCTTTGTCGGGACCGAATACTTTCAGTCCGCGTTTTTGAAAGACGTCAACTATGCCGTCGCAAAGCGGAGCTTCCGGTCCGACAACCGTAAAACCAATGCCTTCTTTTTCCGCGAAGTCAGCTAATTTATCCAGTTCAGAAACACCAATATCAACACATTCCGCCATGGACGCGATTCCGGCATTTCCGGGAGCGCAGTAAATTTTGTCCGTTTGCGCGCTTTGCGCCAATTTCCAGCACAAAGTATGCTCTCTGCCGCCATTGCCAACAACTAATATCTTCATTTAAAATTAACCCTTGTTTTATTTTGACTTATCATATTATAGCCCATATATTAGAAAGCACAATATGAAAATATAAAATTATTTCGGTTTTAAGATGAGTAAAACATTTATTTTTAATCACGAGCGTGACGAGTGGCTGAAATTAAGCGATTCAGAACTGGAAAAAGTCTGCCGTCTGGATTTTTTCAAAGCCTCCGGGCGAGGAGGGCAAAAGCGCAATAAAACATCCAACGCCGTAAGATTCACCCATGGGCCGAGCGGTATCGCGGTAAGTGATTGTTCGGGGCGCAGTCAACACAAAAACCGTGCCGCTGCCTTAAAAAAATTACGTTATCAAATAGCCCTGCAAGTCCGAATAGTTCCCGGCACGCCTCCGGCGCGTTTAGACGTAGGGCTGGCAAACGTCGAATATCCTATATTCACGGCTCATATTCTAGACATTCTCAACGATAATGAATTCATCATAAGCCAGGCCGCCCAAAGTCTCGAGCTCAGCACCTCGAAGTTAATAAAGATTTTACAGAGAGATAAAACTCTCTGGCAGTTAGTACAAAGTTTCAAGGAGTTTGAGTGAGTAGATTATATAAAACTGCGTTCGTGCTATTTTTTTTCTGTTCGGTAACGCTTGGTTCAGAAGCAAAAACGGCGGGGCATCAGGATGAAACTGGCTTCTGGGAAAATTTTATCATTTTTTTGTTCCTCATGCCGAAAAAAGGCGTATTTTACTGCGTAGGCAGACGCAATATTTTCAGGTTACCGTTGAGGAAGACAGCAAAGGCGTGCGTCATCTGGTATTCAATCCCGTTAAAGGATCACAGGGAATATGGAACCCGAAAATGCCGGATGAGATTATTTCAAATTACTGCAAGTATATGACCATGTCCCTGAGTATGATCGACCATCCGCCGGAAAGAGTTCTTTTTATCGGGCTTGGTGTCGGGATTGTACTGCGTTTTGTAGGGAAAAAATTCCCCGGAACAATTATAGATGTGGTGGAAATCGACCCGGAGCCCGAGCGACCCGAGCGGGAACATGCTGCATATCACGAATTTATTGAGACGAAACAACGATATAGGGTTGTGAATATAGAGCGGCTATTGGAGTGTCTTGATTTTAATGATGTGGAGAGTTTTCGCAAGTGGTACCAAGAAACATTAAACGAAAAACTTGCTTGCGAAAACCATAGACGCGAAGTATATTGGAGTAAAGCTGCCGTGATTGGCGGAGAGGAATGGTTGCCGCAGGCTGCTGTTGACAGCGGTTTAAAACATTGTAAAGTTAAAAGATTTCAAACAGATACAGGTGAAGATGTATATTATCTATAAGTTTCGAGGCGAAAAGCTTAAAATTTAATT
>DAOWBJ010000036.1 GCA_030634125.1 Victivallales bacterium | reverse complement strand
ATAATATTCGTATTTTAAGTGCTTTTACAAAATTCTCATGGTGATTTTTCATCCATGCAGAACACGCTATTTTTATATCAAAAATTTAAAATAGTCATTTCAGATGACCAGGATTGCGTCATTTCAGATGACCGCTCACAGAATATAGGAGAGCAAAAGAAACAGCCACCTTTTGGCTTGATCAGGTTAATAAAGAGCAGGCAGAATGGGTACAGACTATTCTTGAAAGACTAGACGTAAATCTGGATTCTAAAGTCGCAATATGTATTTTGGATACAGGGGTCAACAATGGACATCCATTGATTGAACCGGTTCTTAACTCTGAAGATTGTCAAAGCGTAGATGCAGAATGGGGTAACCATGATCATGATAAACATGGAACATTAATGGCTGGAATTTCTGCATATGGTAATCTCCAAGAAATACTTTCTCATAATGAAATTATTAGGTTAAGACATTTTCTGGAATCTGTTAAAATTTTGCCACCAACTGGCAATACAGAACCTGAACTGTGGGGGTATGTAACTGCTCAAGGTGTTTATAGAGCAGAAATTAAATCACCTGATAATAAGCGTATTATTTGCATGGCAACAACTTCTGAAGACTCACGAGATGAAGGAAGACCTTCGTCATGGTCAGCTGAACTTGACCAAATATGTTCTGGTGCTGAAGATGATACACAACGATTATTTATTATCAGTGCTGGAAATGTAGCTATGCAAAACTGGGAGAATTATCTTAATGTAAGCTTAACAGACTCTATTCATGATCCAGCGCAATCATGGAATGCATTGACAGTAGGAGCGTATACACAGCTTAACCAAATTACGGATCCAAGCTTATCTGAATATAAACCAATGGCTCCCTATAATGGTTTATCTCCTTTTTCAACACATTCCTCTACGTGGAACGACAAATGGCCAATCAAACCCGAAATTGTCATGGAAGGAGGAAACCTTGCCAAGGATGCTTCCGGTTTTATTACAGAGTGCGACGATCTGTCAATACTTTCCACCTTTTATGATCCTCAACAGGCACATTTTTATCCTTTTGGAATGACAAGTGCAGCAACTGCTCGGGCTGCATGGTTTGCGGCACAAATCCAAACAGAATATCCTGAGTATTGGGCAGAAACAATTCGTGGACTCATGATCCATTCTGCAGAATGGACTGACACAATGAAAACGCAGTTTCCAACACGAGAAGGAAGAAAAAATTCCTACAGACAACTTTTAAAAAATTGTGGTTATGGAGTTCCAAACCTTGAAAGAGCTCTTTATTGCGCAAGCAATAGTCTAACATTAGTAGCACAATCAGGATTACAACCCTTTTATAAGGATGATGCGGGTGGTAGACCTAAAACGAAAGACATGCATATGTACGAACTTCCTTGGCCCAAAGATGTTCTTCAAAGTCTTCCTATATACTACTGAAATTTTTATGCGGGTAACTCTTTCCTATTTCATAGAACCTGGACCTGGAGAAATTGGATGGCAAGATCGTTATCGTTATGCATCGCACGGATTACGTTTTGATTTAAATTCACCGACTGAATCTAAAAATCAGTTTTTACGACGAATTAATGCAAAGTCTAGAGATGACGATAATGGGCATCCGGGCACATCCAGTGCTTCAGAACACTGGATTTTAGGACAAGCACGAGATAAAGGTTCCGTGCATTCAGATATCTGGCAAGGTTCAGCAGCAGAATTAGCTGCTTCAAATCTAATTGCAATCTACCCAACTATTGGTTGGTGGAAAGAACGAGCGCATCTTGAAAGGTGGAACCGAAAAACTCGCTATTCGTTAATTGTTTCAATATACACTCCTGAACAGGAGGTTGATATTTACACTCCTGTTTCTATACAATTACAGGTTCCTGTTTCAATCGAAATTAATACTTAGTTCAATGTGCCAAAGGCACATTCTATTTGGAGTATACTAGATTTTTAATAGATATTTTTTTAGACCGACGTTGGTTTAATTTACTCGGAGAACTTTTTCGATTCCGATGACTATTTCTGGTTTGTCCTTGCAGGCATCAATCAGAGCTAAAGCTTTTGTGATTCTCTCGTGATCAGGAATGGATGTGAAACTGCCGGAGATTGCCATTATAGCTTTTTGCTGGGCCTCTTCGCCGATATGGGTATAATGTTTGTCAACTATTTCAGAATTGGTTCCGAGAATTGAAAGAACTACTGCTTTGGGAACTCCAGCTTCAGCACAATGTGACGCAAAGCTATGTCTCAAAGAATGGAACCATAGACGGTAACTTTCTTTTTGCGTCCAGGAACCGCAACGGACGGCTCCAGACCAATCCATTTAATAACCCGCAATACGTCGATATTAACCAGATTATTTCCAGTGGTTTTGCCATTTTTATCAACTTTGTTATAGCGTTTGGCTACGTTCGGGCATACATAATAGCCTTTTTCCCAACTCTTAGCTTCAGTCAAAACCTCAAATAATTTCGGAGCCATAGGAATAGTAACTTCTTTACCGGTTTTAAATTGTTTAACCCAAATTCTTTTCCTATTCAAATCTACCTTGCTCCACTGCAATAAAACGCAGTCTTTTAATCTCTGTCCGGTAAACATACTTAAATGATATATCACTCTGATTTCAGGTTTGTTTTTGACATTATTTTTATCATCATCAAGAGCTTCTAATAGCTGCAATTCTTGCGCACGAGTAAACGATATTCGCCGAACAAGATGCTCCTGTTCTTCCCGTTCTTTTCTTCGTAGGGCTTTAGCGATGAAAGGATTATCAGAGTCCCGGTAATTCTTCAGCACTTTAAATATCTTTGTAAGGCGTTTAATTTTTCGATTATGAGTAGCTACTGCAATTCCAGACTCTCGCAGATATTGAGCAAATTTATCTGTTATCTCAGGAGTTATCTTATTGATTTGTAAACTATCATCTCCCACAAAATTTATAAATTCAGTAAAAGTAGTTCTATAAGCTATTTGTTCTGCAATTGTTGCCGGGGATGCCCGGTCAGGAGGGTTTCAATAAACTTCCCACGCACCGAGTAGTTCTAAGCTTTTTTGTTTAGACGCACAACCTTTTGCGTGTTTGACATGAGCTGAAATTATTTCCGTATTTGAAGCTTTGACTATTGGAATTAAATCTTGAGCTTTTTTAACAGCTTCTTTTTGATTTTTGGTTTTCAGACTTACAGCTTTTCGCTGTCCATTGATTTGATACCGGAAATAATAACTTCCATTAATACTCTTCTGGTATACTGTTCCGATCTCAAGTTTGACGACTTTTCCTGGCATAATGATCATCTCATAGTTAAAATGTCTGATATAGCTAATATAGACGATTTTGAAGCATTTTAAAGTCACAAGTGGTACCAAATGGCACTCTTTTTATGTGTTTTGAGGGTAAAAATGGCATCCCCAAGGGGTTTCGAACCCCTGTTGCCGGGATGAAAACCCGGTGTCCTAGGCCTCTAGACGATGGGGACGTCTGAAAGAGCAGTTATTATACGCTCTTTTTTTTTAATTTCAAATAAAAAAATGGAAAAAGTGAAAAAAAATGTTTTTTTGAGGCTTTTTAATGTTATTTATCCAGTTTAGCTGTATATTATACGTTTTGCTTTAAAAATGACGTAGCCCGCAGGGGGGGCGACTGTAAATATATTATATACAAGGAATAAAATGACGGAAATTAGAAATGTAGCAATTATTGCCCATGTTGACCATGGTAAAACAACTTTAGTAGATGAGATACTCAAGCAGGCAAATATTTTTCGCACGAACCAGGAAGTGCAGGATTGTGTCCTGGACAGCAACGACCTCGAGCGTGAACGCGGAATAACAATTCTTTCTAAAAATATCAGCGTTACTTATAACGACACTAAAATAAATATCATTGACACCCCCGGTCATAGCGATTTCGGGGGACAGGTCGAGCGTGTTCTTAAGCTCGCCGACGGCGTGCTGCTGCTGGTGGACGCCGCCGAAGGTCCAATGCCGCAAACCCGTTTTGTTTTGGACAAGGCTTTAAAACTCGGATTAAAACCTGTTGTTGTTATTAATAAAATTGACAAACCAGATGCCCGCCCGGATGTTATTCATGATAAAGTCTTTGATTTGTTCTGCGAACTGGACGCAAATGACGAACAGCTCGAATTTCCGCTTCTTTACGGCAGCGGACGCGACGGCTGGGTGGTCAAAGACCTGGATTCTGACCCGAGAGATTCTATGTTGCCCTTAATGGACGCTATTCTCGAATACATCCCGGCTCCGAAAATTGTTGACGGTCCGGTACAGGCACAAGTAGCCTCTCTTGATTATTCAGATTACGTTGGACGTATCGGGGTTGGGCGCGTTTATCGCGGAGAGCTCCGTATCACTACTCCTTTGAGCATTATTAAACGTGACGGTTCAGTTAAAGCTATTCAAATTAAGCAGTTATTTGTTTTTGAGGGACTTGGCAGAAAGGAAACGGATTGTGTTAAGTGTGGCGATTTGTGTGCGATTGTCGGCATTGAAAACATTGACATCAGTGATACAATAACAGACCCCGAACATCAGGACAGGCTCCCGCTTATAGCTATTGACGAACCTACTATTTCCATGCTTTTCAGGGTCAATGATTCTCCGTTTTATGGACGCGAGGGCAAATATGTAAGCAGCCGTCATCTGCGCGAACGCCTGTTCAAAGAAATAGAAAAAGACGTAGCTTTGCATGTTGAAGAAAGCGGCGGCGACGCGTTTAAAGTCAGCGGCCGCGGTGTTCTGCATTTAGCTATTTTGATAGAAAACATGCGTCGTGAGGGTTATGAAATGGGAGTTGCCAAGCCGCAGGTTATTTATAAAACTATTGACGGAGTCAAACTCGAACCGCTTGAAGCTCTATCTGTCGACGTTCCAAGTGCCTTTGCCGGCAAAATCATTGAACTCGTAGGTGTCCGCAAGGGAGAAATGACCAATATGGAAGCGCGCGGCGAACGCCAGCTGATTGAATTTAAAATCCCGACACGCGGTCTTATCGGTTTGCGCAGCAAAGCTTTAACCCTTAGCGCCGGAGAAGCTATTGTCTCTCACCGTTTTCTGAAATATGCCCCCTTTAAAGGTGAAATTCCGCATCGGCTGGTCGGTTCTCTGGTCAGCATGGGACAAGGACCCGCCGCGGCTTATGCTATTGACGCTTTACAGCAGCGCGGCATTTTCTTTATTCCGCCTAATACTGAAACCTACGAAGGCATGGTTGTTGGAGAACACAGTCGCGATGGTGAACTGATGGTTAATTTACAGAAAACCAAAAATCTAACCAACGTCAGGTCGTCAGGTACCGACCGCAACCTGAAAATAGCGCCTCATGTCGAGATGAGCCTTGAGCAGGCTTTAGAATATATTGAAGACGATGAACTGGTTGAACTTACTCCTGAAAGTATTCGCTTGCGGAAAATCCACTTGAGCGCGCTTGACCGAAAGCGGAATAAGAGCAAGTAGTTTTCCACGTCATTTGCTTGATTTTTGGCAGGATTTGTGCTATCTTCTTTCAGAAGATAAAGGTGAATTCGTATTACATGTTGAGTAATTAATTTTTGCGAGGTGGAAAATGTCAGAAAAAATACATGTGCAATGCTATAAATGCAAGACCGTTTATGAGCTGGAATACAAGTTGAGAGGCCAGCTCGTTGAGTGTGCTGTTTGCGATGCTGTTTTTGAAGTTCCGCAACTTGGCGAAAAATACAAGACTAAAACTATAGATACAGATGTTTCTGTCGAAAATAAAGAACAAGCTCCCCCTGAGGGAGAAGATCCCAATCTTAAGACCACCATGGGGCTGGAAAGTGCTTTGCTTGAATCTCATACGACCAAGCTCTCTACTAAAACCATCAGATTGCCCAGAGCTCGTTGCGGAATGCTTCCCGAGGTAGATGATAAATTTGGTGCCGTACAAGCGCACAATCCTCTATATCACAAAAAAGAACGCAAAGATCCCAAAGAGGCTTTGGATGATTTTGCGAAGTCACAAGCTAAATCTGTCAAAAAAACTCCTGAAACCCCTTCAAGATGGTGGTCCTGGGGAAAGAAAAAGAAATAAGAGCTAATTCAGAAAAAGCGTCGTCCCCGTGGACGACAGCTTTATAATCTAAAACAGGAAGGGCGAAATGGCGGATCAGCTTGGTTTAGAATCTATCAGGAATATCGGCATTATTGCTCATATTGATGCCGGAAAAACAACCCTCACGGAACGTTTCCTTTTTTATTCCGGCAAAACCCACCGTATAGGTGATATTGATTCGGGCAATACCGTAATGGATTACCTTGATGAAGAAAGAAGCCGCGGAATTACTATCGTTTCCGCCGCCGCCACGTTTAAATGGACCAATTCTGACCGTGCCGCGATGATTCATTTAATTGACACCCCCGGTCACATTGATTTTACCGCGGAAGTGGAACGTTCTATTCGGGTTTGTGACGGTGCTGTAGTGATTTTCAGCGGCGTTGAAGGAGTCGAGGCTCAAAGCGAAAAGGTTTGGCATCAATCCACCTCTTATAATGTTTCCAAAATCGCTTTCATTAATAAACTTGACCGCCTTGGCGCGTCATTTGAGCGCACGGTTAAAGATATTAAAGAAAAATTTCCTTCAATAAAAATAAGTCCTTTTCAAATTCCCGTCGGTATAGAATCTGACCTGAGAGGTGTTATTGATCTGCTTCACATGAAATATTTACATTTTGGCGGAGATGAGTGCTCTGAAGTCTTTGCCGAAGGTATCCCCGGAGAGCTTTTGGCGGAAAGCGATGCCGCTCGCGACCAGTTTCTTTCAGATATTGCCGAATTATCCGAAGATATCGCCGAACTTTACCTCGATGAACAGGAAATTCCTCTTGACTTGCTCAAATCTGAAATCAGGCGCCTGGTTATTGAAAATAAACTTTGTCCACTTTTTGTCGGTTCTGCTAAAAAAAACATTGGTATGCAGCCCTTACTTGATGCGGTTATTGATTATTTGCCGAGCCCGGCTGATCGCCCCGTGTACCCCGCTTTTACCGCGAAAAACCACGAAAAGGCTCAGGTTGATATTAATGATTCTCATTTTTGTGGTCTGGTTTTCAAATTAATCGCAAGCGGCAGTGCGGATTTATTGTACTTGCGGAGCTATTCCGGCAAATTAAGAATGAATGACACCCTCGTCAACGCCAGAAATGGCAAAAAAGTCAGAGTAAAACGAATTTTACGCCTTTATTCCAAAAACATTGACGCCATAGATGAAGTCGGACCGGGCGATATTGTTGGAATAATTGGACCCGACAATGTTTTTACCGGAGATACTTTGTGCGATAACGCGCGGCAGGTTCTGCTGAATAAAATAGATTTTCCGGAACCGGTAATCTCAATGGCTCTGGAGCCAAAATCCGCAAACGACAAAGACCGTTTACATTCCAGTTTAGAGTTGATGTGCCGTGAAGATCCTACTCTTGAGTTGAAACAAAGCGAAAATACCGGACAATTGATTCTTTCGGGAATGGGTGAACTTCATTTGGAAATTTGCACACATCGTCTGCAAAATGAATTCAATGTCAATATTCGCTACGGCAAACCGAGAGTCGCGTTTCGTGAAACTTTACTTAAGTCTTGTTCCGTAACGGGTGTTTTTGATAAACTGGTAGGCGACAAAGAATTATACTCTGAAGTAAAGATTAATCTGGAACCGGCAAGACTGGCTCAGGGGATTATCGTCGAATCGACAGTGCGTGGCGCAAGCCTGCCGAAATCCTGGATTCAAACCGCTCAGGACACGCTCTCCGCGGCTCTCAAAACAGGCGGGAACCTGGGATATCCATTAACTTACATAAAAGCTACTGTTACGGGGCTTAGCGGCAGTATGGAAAAAACCACCGATGGATCTGTCGCCGGAGCCGTTATCGACGCCGTCAACACGGCGATTGCTCAAGGCACAAAGTTGATGGAACCTATAATGAAACTTGACATAACAGCGCCCGAAGAGGTTGTCGGTGAAATTACCGGTTACCTGCAGATGCGCCGCTGTATAATTACCGGTATCGGCAACGTGGCAAATTCCAAAGTGCTCCGTTGCGAAGTTCCTCTGGCGGAAATGTTCGGTTTCAGCACCGCGCTGCCCAAATTGTCCGGCGGACGAGCTTCTTTCAGCATGGAGCCCTTTGGTTATCAGGAAATTTCTCAAGAAGACCTTCAACGCACGGGAAACAATAATAAAATTAGTTTTTAAAAAATTAATACATAAAGGACTTTTCTATGAAAACAAAATTATTTAAATGTGTTTGTTTTGGATTTTTATCCATCTTGTCAATCGCTCTACCCGCGATGGAACAAGTTGTTCCGTATATTCTTCTACGGCGTTCACCACGCAAAAATGTACTTTTCCCGGGTACAGTCGGGCTGTCCCGGTCGGCAAAGCTTTCTTTTTTAAGTGATGTTCAGCTCACGTATGTCGCTCCGGTAAATGAAGCGGTGCGCGGCAAAATCACAGATGCCAATGGTAAAGTTATACGTCAAGGCGACATTCTCGCCAAAGCGCGCGACACCAAAGAGAAAATTATAGTTAATATTTCTGATCAAAAAGTCAAAAAAGCGAAACAGGCGCTAAAAGACGCTAGTTTAAATCTCAAACGCATTGAAAAGTTATATAAGCGCCATGTTTTTAGCGAACGTCAGCATGAAGAGGCGGAAAATGATTATTTACAAGCTGCCAGTGACTATGATGTTTGCCGCCTGGAGCTGCTTGATGCCAAATCAAATTTAGAGAACAGAGTTTTACGCGCACCGTTTTCCGGAATCGTTGAAAAGGTTCTTGCGGCAGCCGGGAGTTCGCTATTTGAGGACAAATCGGTTCTTGTTTTGTCTGTATTTGATCCGGTTTGTGTAAAAGTAAAACTTCATGATGTTTTAACAGATCTGCTTTGCGTTAATAATAAATTCTGGGTTTATCCGACGGGTTTTACCCTATGTTATCCCGCCTGGCTTAAAACACAAGAAATTTTTACTGATTATATTGAGTTATCTGTAAAAAACTTTTTAGTTCCAAAGCGGCAACTAACTCCCGCGCAAAAAAAATTGCCGAAAATATATACACGGACACGGACAATAAAAGCTCCGGAAATGTCGGATATCCCCTTGTGGGTTCCAACCCGCGGATTAAGAAAAGACGACCAAGGCTCTTATGTTTGGACCGCTATAAAGAAAAACGGAGATACAAACGTCCATGCCTTTACTGTAAAAAAGGTTCGAGTTAAACCTCAAAATATGTTTATAGAAAAACGTTCCGCACAGTATCAGGCTCTTGAAGATACTGGGGGATTAAAGGATTCACAAATTATCCTCATTAAAACCGAAGGAACATTAGTTGATGGCGGCAAAGCTATTATGCAGGATTCTTTCTGGCTCTTCCAGCCTTCAGAAAAAGTCTGGGTATCAATCCCTCAATTATCTGAACACATTTATACTGTTTCGCTGGATGCTTTGAAGGTTTTTGGCGGACGCACCTTTATTTTTGTTATTGGTGAAGCAAACAAAGTCGCCCCAATGGAGATATTTGTTTATAACAAATTCAATAAAACCGCGGAAATTATTGGCAAGAACCTTAACCCTGGAATGAAAATCGTTTGTTCCAAAACGAACGGGCTCTTATATCTCGGACAAAAAGTCACCCTTGGCAAAAAATTAACTTTTTAATTACGCAATTTTCTGTTTATACAGGTGCCTTTGGAAGTCTATGAATAATGAACTGATGTTTTTGACATCTCCTGATACTTCCTTAGCATCTTCTAATGATTGATATTTGTTAGTCAGCAGGATTGGCAGTTTATCCTGGGCAAGCTCTCCCACGCCTGTATCAACGGATATTACTGGATTTTTTTGAGCTTAGTTGAGCTCGTTTTTTTTTGCAAAAATGTAGTCAGAAAATAAATTAAATAAAATCATTAAACAATTTGACTTTTGCGTAAATTAGTTTATATTTGTATTTTAACCCTTAATATAGGTAGTCAGAATGTATATAACT
>DAOWBJ010000273.1 GCA_030634125.1 Victivallales bacterium | reverse complement strand
TCCGCCGGAAATAAAAACTCCTCCCGCGCGGATGTTTGTTCCGGCACTTAATTTCTCAAGCGGAAATTGGCAGGATTACTCAAAAAAATTAAAAACATATTTGGAAAAAGCAACAAAAAATCAAAGAAAAACAGATGCTTTGACGGCGAAATTAACTGCCGGTAAGGTTCCGCTGTACGCAATGAAAATAATACGCGATTACGTCGCTCAAAAAATACGCGCGGCCGGTCCCGGACTAAGCGCGTTTCCATTGTCATCTATCAGCAGCGCGGACAAAACTTTAGATGACGCTTACGGCAACTCCACTGACCGTGCGGTACTGCTTTATGCAATGCTTGCAAAAGCCGGTTTCAAACCGGAATTCCTTGCTGTCGCGGATAGCCCGGCACTTCCGCAGGCATTAGCCGAACTTAATGCTTATCCAGCCAATGATTTCAGCACGGTGCTGGTTAAACTTGTTCACAAAGGAAAGAGTTATTTTTTCAATGACACAGGTCAGTATGCTAAACTGGGAAGCTGCGCCAATGAAGGCAATATCGCCTTGAATCTCAACAGCGCCAAGCTGGAAATTATCAAAACGCAAAAAGATATGACAAATCATCTTGACTTGGAATATTCTTTGAAAATCATTGCCGATGGAAGCATACTAATCTCATCCACCACCTATTACTACGGAGACTATTTCGAAAAGAAAAATCGTTTGTTCAGCGAAATCTCACCTGAAGAACGTAAACGCCATTTCCAGAAAACAGTATCACGGCTCGCTCAATCCGCAGTCCCCATAACCAAATACACAAGCAATTTCAAAACTTATCCCGGCAAAGTTCATTATGCCGTAAAAATCCCTGATTATGTAGTAAAGGACGGCAAATATCTTTATTTCAAACTGCCGCTTAATTATTTGAAAAAATTAATTATAACAGGTATCGAAAAACGCAAAAACCCCTATTTTCAAAATAAATATGAACGTATAAGGATAAAATATTTTATCGACTTGCCGGACAAGCTCAAAGAGATTGTTATTCAGCCCGAAAATTATTTTATCAAATATCCGCAGGCCGGCGGCACAATAAGCATCAGCAGCAGAAAAATTTCTCCCAAAAGATTAGAAATTATTTATAATATTGATCTGAAACCATGTCTTGTTCCGGCGGATGAATACGGTTTTCTCGTTAACGCGCAAACGACTTTAAATAAACCGGGTCGCGGAACAATTATGCTAGTCATTAAATAATAATGCACATAATAGAGGTAACAAGAGATACATATGCAATATAAAGTAAAAATAAAACCGCAAGCAATAAAAGACGGAAAGAAAATTCCCAAAAAAACTCTTAAACTGATTTTTGAAAAAATTGAATTATTAGAAAACAACCTGCAAGGCGATGTAAAACATTTAACTAATTTTACTCCAGAATATCGTTTAAGAGTTGGAAATTATCGAATATTATTTGAAATAGAAAATAATAAACTTATAGTTTATAGAATAAAACATAGAAAAAACGTTTATAAATAGGTGAACATTATGTTAACATTACATCCAAATATTTTAGAAAAAGGCGGAGTTAAAGAGTTTGCTATATTGCCTTTTGATGAATTTCAAAAAGTTCAAAGTGAGCTTCAAGATTATGAAGATTTGAAAGACTTACGAGAAGCAAAAGTCAAAGAGCTGAATATTAAAGCTTTCAGCTTATCAGAAGCAAAGAAAAAACTAAATATTTAATACAGGCAATGTCGTTAATTTCAGCTTAAAGTAACACTTAAAACAAATGTTGCACTTATATTTTCAACCTAAGCATTGCTGTATATTTATAAATTATGAAAAAATCACCTGCACATCTTCCAATCAATAAGCAGAATGAATTGAAGCGTATTGTTTCAGTCATCCGCAAAATATGTAATGACGTGGAGATGGTGATTCTTTTCGGTTCTTACGCCAGAGGTAATTACAAAGAAGAAACAGATCTTAAACCGGACAGAAAATCCGGTCACAAATCAGACTATGATATTCTTGTCGTCACCAAAGAAAAATCAACTGCGACAGACATTGAATTATGCCAGAAAATCACCAGAGAATGTGATAATTCCAGTTTGAGCACGCACGTGCAAGTCATAGCCCACGACATTCAGGAACTAAACATCAAGCTGTCAAAAGCACAGTACTTTTATTCAGATGTCAGAAAAGAAGGTTGTCTGCTTTACGATTCGGAAAATTTCAAACTTGCACGCAAACGTAAACTTAAAGCGGAAGAAAAGAAACGCATTGCTCAGGATTATTTCGAGCATTGGTTTGGAGTCGCGCAAAGTTCTTATCGCTTGTATAAACAAGCAATTAAAATTAAAGAATATAAACAAGCAGCTTTTCTACTTCACCAAACAACAGAATCATCCTACAAAACCATTCTATTGGTTTTCTCCGATTATAACCCTAATGAGCATCTTCTTGGCATGTTGGGTAATATGGCGGCTAAATACGAGGTCGCTTTTAAAGATATTTTTTCTAAAGAAACAAAAGAGGAACGGGAGCTATTTGAGTTATTGGATTATGCTTATATCGGTGCTCGTTATGATCCTCATTATTGGATAAGTAAAGAAAATTTAAAATCTCTGTCGGCACGGGTAAAGTACCTACTTGATCTGACAGAGAAAATCTGTAAAACAAAGATAGAGAATATAACAAAATGAATTACTATTGACCTTTGTGTTACGATGTGCTATACTGTATTACAACAAAATACACAAGGAGTATTAAAATATGAGTACTGCACTTTCAGTAAGGTTACCGGACATGCTGGCAAAAGAACTTAACAATGTTGCTGCAACGATGGAAAGACCAAAATCATTTCTTGTTCAAAAAGCTCTTGAGAATTATTTGCATGACCAGGCAGACTTGCAAATTGGCCTTGAGCGATTACGAGACACTTCGGATCCTGTAATGTCAATTGATGAAATGAGAAAAGAAATTGGCTTATAATATTACATTCAAAAAATCCGTCGCGAAAGACTTGAAAAAAATAGCTGGTTCCGAGGCAAATCGTATATTGGAAAAATTAGAATCAGAACTCTCTATAAAAGCAGATAAATATCCTGAGCTGCAAGGAGCGTTTGCCGGACTGAGAAAATACAGAGTTGGGAATTACCGTGTTATTTACGCAATAATTCACGATAGCGTTTTAGTTGTCCGAATAAAACATAGAAAAGACGTATATAAAAAATAACTTAACAAAGGTTTATACTTAGGAGAATTTCTTAT
>DAOWBJ010000141.1 GCA_030634125.1 Victivallales bacterium | reverse complement strand
TACTGTCTTGATCCGACTCACCAGCCGATGCTGGCAACTTTATCCCGAGCTTTCGGCGAAAAAGTCCGCTTAGGTTCAGCATGGTGGTTGTGCGATAATCCTATCGGAATGCGCCGTCAATTGGAATATATCGGTTCGGTTGATGTCTTATCCAGCTTTGCGGGGATGGTTTCAGATTCACGCAAGCTTTTATCATACGGTTCACGCTTTGAAATGTTCCGTCGTGTACTGGCTGACGTTTTGGGCGAAATGGCTGAGATGGAACAGGCTCCGCTTGACTTATTAATTAAATTAGCAATTGAAATGTCCTATGCCGGACCAAAAAAATTTTTCAATCTCTAGGAGGAGTTTATGGCTAAAGAAATGACTGTTGAAGAAATTCAGAATATTTTGCGGCAAATGGGTGAAAAAGCTTTGACGGCTTCACGCGCGCTTGCGCTTTTGAGTCCTGATGATAAAAATAAATGTCTGCTGCAAATGGCGGACGCGATTGAGAATTTCGCGAAAGAAATTAAAATCGCCAATAAGAAAGATTTAAAAGCGGGTAAAGCCAAAGGGCTTTCCTGCGCGATGCTTGACCGTCTGGAATTGACTGACGCGCGTATTGAATCTATGGCTGAAGGTTTGCGGACAGTCGCGTCTCTTGATGACCCGGTAGGCAAAAAGCTTTCTTCCACGGTTCGTCCGAATGGAATCAAAATTGATAAAATATCAGTTCCAATCGGGGTTATCGGTATTATTTTTGAATCCCGTCCAAATGTAACTGTCGATGCTGCCGGACTTTGCTTGAAAGCGGGTAACGCGGTTATTCTTCGCGGCGGTTCGGAAGCTATTAATTCCAATCTGGTTTTGGCGCATTGCCTGAATCGTGCTGGAGTTATTGCCGGTTTGCCGGACGGCGCGGTACAATTAATTCCGATAACTGACCGCCGCGCTGTGGGCGCGATGGTGAAGATGGATAATTATATAGACTTGATTATTCCACGCGGCGGCGAGGGCTTGATCCGTGCGGTGGTCGAACAATCAACGATTCCGGTGATTAAACATTACAAAGGCGTATGTCATCTTTATGTTGATGCTGACGCTGATATTGATATGGCATTGGAGATCACGGAAAACGGCAAATGCCAGCGTCCGGGAGTTTGCAACGCGCTTGAAACTTTGTTGATTAATGAAGAAATCGCTGATAAATTCATCCCTCCTTTCGTGGAGAGTATGCGGAAAAATAATGTGGAATTGCGTGGAGATGAAGCATTTTGCAACTTAGTTCCGACAGCAAAATTCGCTAGTGAAGATGATTTTTACACCGAATATATTGATCTGATTTTTTCAATTAAAATAGTTCCTGATCTGGCTGCGGCAATTAAACATATCAATCATTATGGTTCACACCATAGTGACGCGATCATTACTGATAACCCGAAAAACGCTGAAACTTTTCTCCGTGGAGTTGATTCGTCAACGGTTTACCATAATGCTTCAACGCGTTTTACCGATGGATTTGAGTTCGGCATGGGTGCGGAAATCGGTATCAGTACCGACAAGCTGCACGCGCGCGGACCAATGGGACTGGTAGAATTAACCAGCTATAAGTACATCGTTTACGGAACCGGACAAATCAGAACATAAAAAAAGTTGTAAATTGGTCCAAAGAGATTTAAGTAACGATTTGTGTCATGATTTGCATTAATTTATCCCTGAAAGGGATATTTAACGTAGCTCAGGGCAACGCCCTGGGAGAAATACATCAAAAACAATATGTTCCCTGAATGGGAACTTTAAAAACAAGGCTGACAATATATGGCTCAATCATTTTTTCAAATGTACGGACATCTTATATTCAGCACAAAAGACCGTATTGATTTTTTAGATGATAAAGTGCGAAATGATATTCACGCATACATAGCAACACTTTTTCGTGATATGGGCTGTCCTTATGTTCATGTTGGCGGAGCCAAAGATCATGTACATGTTTTGTTTGACATAGGGAAAGAGAACTTGCCTGTAAATATTATTGGAAAAGTAAAAAAAGAAAGTTCTAAATTTATTAAAAATATTGATAATGGGTATAAGGATTTTTACTGGCAAAGCGGATATGGTTTATTTTCTGTTAGTCCGTCAAATAAAGAAAAAGTGGTTAATTATATTAACATACAGATGGAACATCATAAAAAGATGTCTTTTAAAGATGAATTTCTTGCATATTTGAAAAAATATAATATAGATTATAATGAAAAGTATATTTGGGATTGACGGGATTGAAGTTCCCTTGCAGGGAACGATTCCGGCCGTACCATTAACCCAGCGCGTTGCGCTGGGCTACGTTAATAAACCCCGTTGGGGTTTTGAACATTTTTAAAATAAGGAAGTATTATGAGTAGACGGACAATTGCGATTTATATATTTTTAGCCAGTGTGGCTTTATTTTTAGCTGGCTTGCAGACTACGGAATTTGTCAGAATAAACTGTCGTTTCGGCTTGTTTGTGCATGAAATGGCAGAAGGAACCATTGGACCGTTTCCTTTCTTATATGGCGAACCCTACTGTGATTATTTGTCTATTCATACTTATTTAATGTATGCGGCATCATTTTTGGGCGGTGTAACAATGTTGACTGCGACTTTGCCCAGTGCTCTGGCGGCTGGCGGGGTTATGAGTTTGACTTATCTGATCGGCGTGCGCATGTCTAACAAATTTGGCTTGTTCGCGGTCTTGATGCTGGCGGCAAGTTATGAATTTTTATGTATAGCCCGTGCTCCATCGCCGGATATGTTTATCGCTTTTACGGTGATATTCGCCTTTTACCTGATGTATACGGCTGAACTTGAAAATAAAGCTATACGTTTATTTCTCCTGCCCCTGTTATTTGTTTTAGGTTTTGTGGTACGCGGACCGATTGGAGCGGTGATTCCGATAGGTGTCGTTTGTGCCTGTTACCTCTCGACGCGACGTTGGAAAACAGCGATCGCCGGCGGAGTTCTGGGCACCTTAGTGCTGGCGTGCTGCATAATGCTTCTTATCATAATCATCTATCAGGACGGCGGTCGCGAATTAGTTAAAAGCTTTCAGGCTTCGCAAGTCGGAAACCGTATGTCCAGCGGTAAACCATTCTGGTTTTACTTTACCAACGCGATGGGTTCTTATTCTTTAACTTATCCGCTGGCTTTTTTAGTTATGGGAACTTATGCCTGGATTGAGCGCAAAAAGTATTTTGGCAAGGCTCCTTCAGCTAGTTATCATGCTTTACGTCAAGGTCTTACCGGCTGGTTTTTTGTTATTGTTTTGGGGATGAGTATTCCCGGCACTAAACACTTGCGCTATATTGTTTCAGCCATACCGGCGGCGGCTTTACTGGCGGCATTTGTGTTTGTGAATCCTGATAAACTGGTAATATTCAAAAAAGTACGAGATATTTTTCTGAAAATTTGTAATTTCGTACCATTTGTTGCCTTGGGAGCGGTCGTTGTTGGTGCGATAGTGCTTAAGATTTTAGAAGTTGACATTCCAGTACCCATGTTTTTACCAGCGGTAATGTTCCTGATTTTAGCTTTCGCATTGATTGGCGGGACGCGCAAAATAAAGGAAGCGGACAAAATAATGTTCATAGTCGCTTTGACCGCTATGGCGTTTTTTGTCATAAAAATAATGTTGATTGAGCCGATTGAGACATACTGCGAATCGTCATACAAATTAGTTCAGAAAATAGAAAAACTACGTCCGGCTGACAGTAAGTTAACTTTTTGCGGAATCGGACCTGACGGTGAAGATTTAAAGTATTGTATTAACCTTAAACGCAGTAAGTTTTATATTCCATCTTTTATAGCCTTGGACAAAAATGAAGAAATATTGAATTTAAAACCTGGTACTTTAATTATTTTCAAATCCAGCAAAACCAAATTCATCAAACCGGAAGTAAAACAGCGTTTACTGGAAGTTGCCAAAGGCAAACTTGGCCACAGAAAATGTACTGTCTACAAGCTGAAATGAAATTATATACTGTTTTTCATATGTCCCGGGCGAGAAGCAATGGCTGGATATGTCTGATTATTTGCCGGACAATCTCTTGTAAGTGGTGGTTGGGGCATGATTCAATAATCAATTCATGCATTTTTTATCTACATTCAGAGAAAAGCTAAAATAAAGCAATAATTATTTTTAATGAGCAAGAATAAGTTTAAAAGAAAACATATATTTATGGTAATAGTACACTAATTACGGTAAAATAATAAGTATGCGAATATTTGATAATATAAAAATAGAATTTGATTTTTTTCAATTGGCTTCCTGTTTATGTTTGACTTCTGATATGCCGGAATATTTGGAGTTTGAGCTGCTGCTCGAAGCTATAAAACCTCATGCCGCACCTGCGGCATTGTTGTCTGAAGCGGCTGTCATCGACAAAACTCCCGACAAAATCATAAGTTCCCTGGGGGAATTCAACTGCCCCCTGCTGGTTCAGTTAGCTGATAAATCCGGAAACATTTTCCCATTTATCGTTACTTGCGGAAAAGCAATGGAAAATTTTGGAGCTGATATTTCTGATCCTTTGCAACTCTATTGGGTAGATTTTTTAAAAGAATACGCATTAGAGCAAGCGTTCAAAAAAATCAAATCAGAAGTCGCGCAGAAATGTCCAAACGAAAAAATAACGTCATTGATCCCTACCGACAACACGGTTTGGAAAATTGAAGGGCTCAAAGAGATTTTTAATGTATTTCCTGCTGAATCCATCAAGCAAATCGGTGTCGAGCTTACAAAATACTTGTTTATGAAGCCCGTCAAGACCCGTGCTGGAGTATTTTTCTCATCACATAAGGAAGTTGATCTTTGTTCATTATGCAGTGTGAGGAAGTGTAAAACTTGTCCGCTTGGAGAAGAAAAAAAGACGAATTAAGGCAGCATCAGGGCATCAATGTAATTCATTTCAAACTCTGGGACTGTATTTAAAATAATATCATTTACTCCTGAAGTGAGCTCAATATACTGTTGTTCGGCATCTTTATTGAGGATGTGTAAAGCAGCTCCAGCTAGTGAACTGTTGCCTATTTTTTTGTATCTTTCTATTGGTAAATTCGGCAGCATGCCGATTTTTATCGCATTTTCTATATTGATAAATCCTGCAAATCCTCCGGCAAGATAAATTTTGTCAAAATCTTCGACTTTACAGTTTTCCAGAGCGGTCAAGGATTTTATTCCGGCGAAAATCGCGGCTTTAGCTTTGAGAATGGACTCAATGTCTTTTTCAGACATATAAATATTTCCATCATCAGTCAGTTTACAGGCAATTATATTGTTTTTTAATTTGAGGTATTTGTTGGAACTCTTTAGTAGATCCGGATCAAAACGTCCGAAGTCGTTTAAGAGACCATGCTCTCTCGCCTCCGCGACAAAATCTATCATTCCTGAACCGCAAATACCGTGCGGAGCGACATCCCCAATAACTTTGCAT
>DAOWBJ010000175.1 GCA_030634125.1 Victivallales bacterium | reverse complement strand
TTTGCTATTTACTGATTTTTATTGTAATATCTTAGTAAGATTTATTTTAAAAATGACATAGAGAAGGATAAATCAGGGATAATAAATCCCAAAATATCCTCACTCATACACGCGCACCCTGTAATCAGGGCACAAATAAACACTAGGCTGATAAGTATAGCAACAAATCAACGAAAAAGCAAGCAAAAAACTTATGGAATGGCGAAAAAAAATACAAGAGTGGCTAATAAATGATATTCGTGCTTATAATTTGGTGCAAAATGTTGATGAGGCGGTATTAGCTCCTTTAATTCTACGTCAGGCAATGGCCTGTAAAAATAAGCCTCTGCTGGTGGTTTTGCCTGTTTTGAGTCAAGCGGACCGGGTCAATGCTGAAATAGCGGTTTGGCTCTCTGAGTTTGATTTAGATTTAAAAACTCTTTATCTGCCGGAAACGCACATTGGAAATGCATTCAGTCCCGCCAGTGAAGCTTTACGCGCCCGGAGTCTGCATGAAATTCTTGATTGCAAGTTTGATTTAATCATCGGCAGCGCAATATCTTTTGGCGCGACAGTACCGCGTCCCGAACAACTCCGGGAGAATGAATTATTGTTGACAGCCGGCATGTTTATTCCTTTTGATGATTTGCTGGCGAAGCTGGTTGAATTGGATTACGACGATGAATTTGAAGTAAATGTCGAGGGTGAATTTTCACGCCGCGGCGGTATTATAGACATATTTTCTCCGCATTGTGATTATCCGGCGAGAATTGAATTCTGGGGCGATCAGATTGAATCAATCCGTTCGTTCAACCCGGAAACGCAACGTTCCACGGGACAGCTTGATGAATATTTAATAATCAGCCGTTCCGGCTTAGGGAACGATGATGATGAGTTTGATTTTTATGATTTCACCAGAGATTTAGATTGTTCGCTGTTGACGATATTTTATGACCAATGCCATGAACATTTGGAAAGATTTACGAGCGATGACGAAGTCAAACGCTTTGAATCGCAAGTTATCTCGTTTAAACCTGATCGATTGATTAAATTTCTGGATATCAGCGAAGATCCCGGCTCCGGCAAAGCAATCGCCGCGGAATGCTTCCCGGCTGTGGCTCATTTGAAATCCGAATTGCCGCAGGAGGCTTTGACCGGCGGCATGGAAATGCTGCGGCAAATGATAGCCCGGCAATTATCTCAATGGATAGACACCGGCTATGAGGTCAGCTTACTAGGCTTGGACGAAGGCGCGCGGCAGCACATTCACAACTGGTGTGATGAATTTAATCTGGATTTCAGCAAAATAAGTCTTGATACCGGCAATCTGCCCGGCGGACTAATTTTCCCCGCCGAAAAAACTGTTTTCCTGACGGAACGCGAGCTTTTTACCGCCGATATTTTCCGCAAAAAATCATCTTTACCCGCGGTCAAAGAAGCAAAAGTAAGTTTAGCTGAAGAAGAAATCGCGGCTTGCGCGGACTTGGACGAAGGCGACTACGCTGTGCATTTAATGCATGGTATCGGTAAGTTTACCGGCATTCGCGAAATGACTTTGCGCGGAATTAGGCGTGAAGTAATGATATTGGAATACCGCGATAACGCGCAAGTTTATGTTCCTTTGTACCAGGCGGGTATGGTTTCCCGTTACATTGGTTCGCAGGCTAAGGTTTCGCTGGATAAACTCGGCGGCCGGCGCTGGATGAATGCCAAAGTCGGAACCGCAAGGTCGATTCGGGATTTTGCCGCGGATCTATTGCACTTTCAGGCAATGCGGGACGCTTCCAAAGGCATTGATTTCGGAGGTGATAATTTAGAACAGCGAATCTTTGAAGACGCTTTCCCTTTTGAGCCGACCGCTGACCAGGCGCGGGCCATTACGGAAATAAAAACTGATATGCAGAAAAGCCGGCCGATGGATCGTTTATTGTGCGGAGATGTCGGCTATGGAAAAACTGAAGTCGCTATCCGCATGGCTTTCAAAGCACTAAGCGCCGGTTACCAGGTGATGTTTCTGGCGCCAACGACGATTCTGGTGCAGCAGCATTATTACAGCTTGATGGAACGTTTTGCGGAATATCCTTATACCATCGAAATGCTCAGTCGTTTCCGCAGCAAAGCGGAACAAAAGCAGATCATCACGAAAGTAAAAAGCGGCGGAATTGACATTGTGGTTGGAACTCACCGTTTGTTCCAGGACGATGTGCATTTTGACAAACTTGGCTTGGTAATTGTCGATGAAGAACAGCGTTTCGGGGTGAAACACAAAGAAAAAATCAAGCGTTTTCGCTCCTCTGTCGATGTTTTGACAATGTCGGCGACTCCGATACCGCGAACTTTGTATATGGCGATGGTCGGGGCGCGGGACTTAAGTACGATCATGACCGCGCCGGGAGCCCGTTTGCCGATAAAGACCAGCGTTTCACCGTATAGCGAAAGTTTTATCTGCGAATGCATCAGCAATGAGGTTCAACGCGGAGGGCAGGTGTTTTTCATACATAACCGTGTAAAAAGCATTGAGTCCGTGATGAATAAATTCGCAAAAATGATGCCGGATGTTCGTTTCGCGATAGGGCACGGCCAAATGCATGAAAATGACCTGGAAGAAGTCATGGCACAGTTTTTGGCTGGCAAAATTGACGTTTTGATATGTACGACTATTATCGAATCCGGTCTGGACATAGCGAATGCCAATACTATTATCATCGAACGCGCGGATCGTTTCGGACTGGCTGAATTGTACCAGCTCCGGGGTAGAATCGGGCGCTGGAACAGACAGGCTTACGCTTATCTGCTCTTGCCTCAACACAATATCGTCAGTTCGGACGCCAGAAAACGCTTGAGCGCGATCAGGCGATACACGCACCTCGGGGCGGGATTTAGATTAGCATTACGGGATTTGGAAATACGCGGAGCCGGAAATCTCTTAGGCGCGGAACAGAGTGGACATATTAACGCGGTCGGCTTTGATTTGTATTGCAATTTGTTGACTGCGGAAATAGCGAAACTGAAAGGAGACGAAGTTGAATTTCTCCCGGAAGTAGACATAAATATTGATTTCATTCATTTCGCGCACGAATCTCCCGAAGATTCATTAGCCGCCGGATTCCCGCCCGAATTCATCGCCAGCGAACGCCTAAGGGTTGACGCCTACCGCCGCTTGGCGACGATCACGTCAGAAAGCAAAATGGAGGAATTCCGGGAAGAACTCGAAGACCGCTACGGAAATTTACCCGAGCAGGCTAAAAACATGCTGGAAGTAACCCTGGTTAAAATCTTCGCCGCCAAACAAGGTTACACGGCAGTACATGTGGAAAACCAGAAAGTATCTTTCAAAACTTCCCGTAAAGTCTACCGCCGCAACGGCATTCTGCCGGTAATAAATTACAGAAACACCCCAAACGTACGCCTGAAAAATCTATTAGACATAGCCAAACTACTCTGTCCCATAGATGAAGCCGGTTAAAGTTTAAAAGCTTGATAGGTTTATCCCTGAAAGGGATATTCACCGTAGCCCAGGGCAACGCCCTGGGATTGTGTATCATAATCAAGATGTTCCCTGAAGGGGAACTTCAAAGTAATAATAGTACGCAGGGTATTGAAGTTCCCCTTCAGGGAACATTCTGTATCTCATTTTATCCCCACCGCGTCGCGGTGGGCTACGGTGAGAAACCCCGTTGGGATTTTCGGCTTAAGCTTTACAATGTACTTTACGCTGTCAGTCCAGTTTTTCTTCTACTGCACCTTTATATTTGTCAGCTATTGCCAAAGCAAGATCAGCACGTTGTTCAGTGCTTAGTCTATTAATCATGCCGATTATCCTGCCTTCTATACCCTTTTTGCCGCCGGTTCCCAAAAAGTCTATCTGCATATTAGGAAAAATCTTTCGCAAAGTCCCCAGTCTTATATTGTTAATAGGCACATGGTTATTTTTGATATGGTTAAGATTTGGCTGGCTAACACCAGCAATTTTGCTTAGTTTAAGTTCACTTCCGACTTTATGGATGCGTTCCCATAATGCACTGTTAAGTTCTTTTTCCACTGACAACCTCCATTATATAGTTTAGATATATTTATATCGAAGATAATATAACAAAACAAAGGAAAGATATAAAAAACGCTTGCTTTTATCCTGCCTACATAATAACTTATCCTGATGTCGGGATAAAAAATTCCCATTGCTGAAAGCTAAGAAGGACAGGATGAAAACTATGACAGCGTTAAAAAAACAAATTTTGAAGCGTGGATTGAAGCAGAAAACTTTAGCAAAAAAACTCGGAATCAGTGAAGCCGCGGTTTCGCTCCAAATCAAAACAGGAATCCAAATGGCGAAAGTAGCAACAAAATACGCCAAAGCATTAAATTGCGACCCGCGTTTACTTATAGATTTTTAATATTCTTTTGCAACCTGAATGTTATACCGATTCAAAACCGTTTTGAGGTAAAACGTCAGTTCAACATTTACGACAAAAAAATCTGCGGCTCGACGGAGTCTCGCCCTCTATGTGAAACTTTGATGGGGCGCTGTGACTTTTCACATTATTCCGTGGATGTTGCGTCATGATATTTCCTGTTAATTCCCAGGATGTAATGTGAAAATTGTCATAATAAAAAGCAGACGGTTATTGAGAGTAACCGTCTTTGTCATTTTAGAATATGGTTGAATATCAAGTTTGAAAATCGTAGATTATTTGCATTGGTTTTTTTGGGCTTTGCCGCTTCACGCAAGAACTCGGCAAAGCCACTTCCTTTATATGCCAGTTTGTCAATTTAAAAGCCGGATTAATAAAATAGCACCGTATC
>DAOWBJ010000186.1 GCA_030634125.1 Victivallales bacterium | reverse complement strand
TCAGTGTTATAATTTCAACTCAAAATTAATTAATTCATGCTTATTTTACACAAAAATAGGTGAAGTTTTTTTCTGAAAAACGCTCAGGTTTGACACCCCATCTCAGACCCCGGAGGCGGAAACTGCATCAGGCAATTACGATGCAGAATCTGTTGTCTTCCGGGCCAATGAATGCCGTCGACCAACCTCAAACATAATCATTTCGGGGCTCAATCCCTTCACGCTTTCGCATTGCGGTCTAATATCTCCCGCAGGTGGCTTCACTTATTTTGTTACCTCCACAAGTGCACCCTATAGTAACAGGCTGACCTGCCAGTCATTACCTGTGCCGGATTTTAACCGGCTGGATTGCGCCAGCTTCGCCTGGCGCACTCATAAAACTTTTGACACTATCGATCTCCCCATGTTTTTGCTATGCGTCAAAATCGGCGTTTGCGCTGGAGATTTCGAAAACGCAGTTTGCGGCGAAGAGGTTTGGTAAAGTTTTTGCCAGTAAATTTCCGCCGCTCCCCAATGGAATTTCTTTTATTATTTTGATATTCAACAAACGGCATAATTTCCGAAAATCCTGAATCGTGGCGAGATGGATGTTCGGGGTGTTATACCAATGATGCGGCAGGTTTTTGGTTTCAGGCATAGTGCCTTTGAGAAATAATTGCGAACGGGTCCGAATATAACCGAAATTGATAAAACCGACAACAGCTTTTTTACCGACACGGACAACTTCCCGCAACAGGTGGTCTGGTCGCTCGACTTCCTGCAGGGTATTGCTGACCACGACATAATCAAAGCTGTAGTCATCAGCGAAGTCAAGCTTATTATTTAAGTCGCCATGGACAACTGAAATTCCAGTCGCGATTGACTCGATTATTTTTTCCTGGGACAATTCGATTCCGAGTCCCCGGACGTTTTTTTCTTGTTCGAGCAGTTTCAGAAACACGCCGTTACCGCACCCGAGGTCAAGCACCCGGCAATTCGGCAGAATTATTTTATTAATCGCTAGAAGGTCAGGGCGAAGAGCTAGTTGTTTTTTAAGTTTATCTACCACGGACGGCCTCCAGTCGGTTGCGCAAAAAGTCTGAAATCATTTTCCCCAAAGTGTCTACTTCCAGCAAAAACGCGTCATGTCCATAACTTGATTCGACCTCGCAATATGACACTTCGCATTGATTTTTAAGCAGAGCTTTGACCAAATCCTCCGATTGCGCGGAAGGGAAAAGCCAGTCGCTCGAAAACGAAACCACCAGGAAATGACATTTGACCGGTTCTAACGCTTTCGCCAAATCGCCGTCAGCTTTGGAAGAAATATCAAAATAATCCGTTGCCCGCGTAATGTATAAATAGCTGTTCGCGTCAAAACGCTCTGTAAAACGCTGCCCTTGATACTGTAAATAACTTTCCACGGCAAAATCGCGTTTGAAATCAAAAGAATAAGATGGCGAATCCTGTAATTCGCGCCCGAATTTATTGCGCATTGATTCGTCGCTCAAATATGTGATGTGCGCCAGCATCCGCGCGATGGATAAACCCTGCTGCGGATCGTTTTCTGAATAATTTCCGTACTGCCAGTGCGAATCCGCTAAAATAGCTTCGCGTCCGACCCAGTCGAAAGCAATCGCTTGAGGAGATAAACGAGCGGTGGTCGCGATCGGAATAACGCTTTCCATCAAGTCTGGATAGTTGATTGCCCATTCAAGCGCCTGCATACCGCCCATCGAGCCGCCGATAATGCTGAGCCATTTTTTAATTTTCAGGTGTTTCATCAAGCGCTTCTGGGCTCTCACCATATCGGCAATGGTAATTACAGGAAAATCCATATTGTAGAGTTTTCCGGTTTGCGGGTCAATTGACCGCGGTCCGGTGGAACCAGAACAACCGCCGACAACATTACTGCAGACGACAAAGTATTTATTTGTATCAAGGTGTTTCCCCGGGCCAACCATTTCATCCCACCAGCCTGGCTTGGCGTCGTCGGGGGAATGTTTGCCGGAAACATGGGCATCTCCAGACAAGGCGTGTTGAATCAATACAGCATTGGCGCCGTCGGGTGAAAGCTCACCGTAAGTTTCATAACGGATATTCACCGAATACAATTTTTTACCGCAATCCAGCACAAGCGCATCGTTTTCCGATTCGCCGAATAAAAAGTTTTCAGGTTTTACCAGATTTGTAGTACTTTCACTCAAAGCCGTACTTCTCCGTATTTTAAAAATTAACTTGTTACAAAGAATTTAACTAAATTATAAGGAATTTCAACTATAAAGCTTGAATTTAACCGGAATTTGCTTTATTCGTTTATAATGGAAGCAGATAATATTTTTTCAAAACAGCAAAACAAGGTCGAAGATTTTAAATTCGACAAAAAAGTCGTTTCGGTATTCCCGGATATGATTAAACGCTCGGTGCCCGGATACGAAAACGTCATTATTATGAGCGGGCTCTTTGCCGAACGTTTTGCGCAGCCAAACAGTAATTTATATGATCTGGGCTGTTCGCTGGGGACAACGACGCTGGCGATGCGCTCGGGCATAAACGCGCCCGGCACTAAAATTATCGCCGTTGATAATTCCGCCGATATGCTCGAACGCTGTAAAACAATTATTGATTCAGATCAAAGCGATGTACCTGTGGAATTAATCCTCGACGATATTAGAAATATTGATTTTCAAAACAACTCAATGACCGTTTTGAACTATACATTGCAGTTTCTGCCGCCGGACGACCGCGAAGGACTGCTGAAACGCATTTACGACAGTATGCTCCCCGGCGCGATATTAGTTTTGTCGGAAAAAATCACATTTTCGGAAAAACAAAACAGCGAACTGCTTATCGACATTTATCATTCGTGGAAAGCCCATAACGGTTATTCCGAAATGGAAATCAAACAGAAACGCAACGCGCTCGAAAATGTCCTGATCCCGGATACTATCCCGCAGCACGTCGCACGGCTCGAAAAAATCGGCTTTAAACGCTGTGAACTATGGTTTCAATGCTTTAACTTTATATCAATGGTAGCTTTTAGATGACAAAGAGAATGTGAAGACTGGGGGAAAAGAAACAACTTTTTGAGAAAAGTTTTTTCTTTTCCCCCAAACCCCCTTTTCTTTTTCAAAAACTTTTGAATATCGGGTTTTCTCAGGCAAATTATTGCCTGAGAAAACCCGGATAATTATATATAATTTGGTGTAATAATGATGAAAATAGATTATTTACCGTTTAAAAAAGCGGCGGCGCATACGAATCTTGCTATTTGGGCTGAACAGCTTTATAAACAAGCGCAGAATGTTGTTGATGACTGCAATCATGGTCATTGGGATATGTGGCTGGAGGCAATAGCCGAATTGCCGGAAATAAATTTGTCGTCTGTTGATATTGCGAGTAATACAATCCGCGCCGGCTTGCCGGAAGACTGCGACGATGCCTGCCGCGAAAAACTTTATGAATGTATGCAGAAACTCCGCCCGTGGCGCAAAGGTCCTTTTGATATATGCGGGATGGAAATAGAGACCGAATGGCATTCTGACTGGAAATGGAACCGCTTAAAAGACCATATCAGTTCTTTGCAGGACCGAATGGTTCTGGATATTGGCTGCGGTAGCGGTTATCATACCTGGCGCATGGCCGGAGCCGGGGTTAAACTGGCTGTCGGAATTGATCCTTACAAAGTTTTTGTCATGCAGTACTGGGCGATGAAACATTTTATCAAAAACGATTCCGCCTGGGTTTTCCCGCTCGGAGTTGAAGACCTTCCGCCGGAAATGCGGGTTTTCGACACAGTTTTTTCAATGGGCAAATGGTATCACCGCAATTCCCGGATGGATCATCTCCTGCAAATCCGCGACATGCTCCGTTCCGGTGGCGAACTAGTCCTCGAAACCCTAGTAATCGAGGGTGATGAAAACGCGGTGCTTGTTCCCGAAGCGCGCTACGCCAAAATGCGCAACGTCTGGTTTCTGCCCTCGCCGCTTGCGCTTGAAAAATGGCTCCGCAAACTCGGTTTCAAGGACGTTCATACCGTAAATGTAAATCAAACATCAATCGAAGAACAGAAAACCACCGACTGGATGCGCTGGGAGTCATTAAAAGATTATCTCCACCCTGACGATCCGAATAAAAGTTTCGAAGGATATCCTGCTCCCTTGAGAGCGATTACGTTGGCAACAGCTCCTTAAAAAAATAAATCCGCTCCGGGGCGTCGCCGGACGGGCTCAAGCGACGGAACGCTTGTCGCCCGTCTAAACGGGCGAAACTTAAGCCTTTCAGGCGCATTAGACCAATTCCATTCTCGAAAAGCGAGGCTTTTTCCAAAATAGCATAGCGATTTTTTGGGAAAAGATGCGAGCGTTCGAGCTCCCCGCAAGCAAATATCTCTAGCGTGAGTTTACTAGGGGAAGCCGATTATTTCTTTATAAGAAACTCATCATAAAGCCCATGTTTACCACCAAAACCGTTAAAAATGCAAAATTAAGCTCAAAATATTTTTTTTGCTAAAAAAATTAAGCCTAAGAATATTATTCACTTGAAATATTCTTAAGTTCGGTTATATTAATTAATACGCTTACTACTAAGCCTAACACAAAAAAGGAGTCGTTATGAATATCGCATTTTTGCATTTACACTGGGGTGGCGG
>DAOWBJ010000099.1 GCA_030634125.1 Victivallales bacterium | reverse complement strand
CTTTTGATTATTTTGTCAATTTTCTTTTGCTTAAGTTTTTCAATTACCTCATTCAAGGTTTCTCTACTAAAACGCTTACTGAAGAGGAATTCATCAATATATCTGATTATTTTGGAATCATTTTGTTCTCTACCCAGTTTATCCGCTATCGCCAGAACCGAAAGTACTTTGTCCAGAAGATAGTCGCTGCCTCTAACAAAAGAGTTATGAGACGCGGTCCACTCCAGAACCGAGGCGCGCAAAATCAGGAATTTAGCCAAAAATTTATCGCGACGCTTAATGCCTTCTCTAGATACAGCCCAAAGAATTTTTTGATAATCACTGCCAATAACATATTTTGTACTTTCGTTTAGAAAGTATTGACCAATATTACAAAGCGATTCAGAAGATACTTTTTCAATGTGCTTTAAGTTGTCAGGTACATGAATACGGGATAAATCAATATCTCCCCATATCTTATCATCAATAGTCAACAGCGTATATAAGCTCGAAAAATAAAGTCGTGAATCATTTAGCTGCTTCATAAGCGGAAGCATTGCTGTACCCGGAAGAAAGACATTGTATTGCTGCATCGTTTTCATCAAGTAAAAGGCTAAAGTCGGCTGCTTCAAAACATCCAAAGTATATTTAGCTTTCTTTTTTTTGCTCCGAAACTCCACATAATTTTTCAAAATAACTTGTATAGTTTGGATAAACGGGTGGGGGGACGTGTGAAAATTTTCAATCATTTTCTCAGCCTGTTTATCTTTTTTCTTTTTGTAATAATTCAATGCTGTTTCAATCGGCAAAATTTCTTTCAGCCGTTCCACTTCGTTTTGCCCCGGCACCAATTCCTCCAAACGTTTCAAATAAGCGTTAGCTTTGGAGAAAACTTTCCTTTTGCGGCATGATGTAATTAATTTATACAAAACACTCTCATCATCAGGGAAATGCGAATTCCATTGTTCAAGAATTTTATCCGCTTGAGCGGATGGACATAAGTATTCGGCAATGGAATACCATTTTTCAAAAACACTGGGCAAAGGATATAATGAGGCGCTTGACTCCCAGAGGGGTTTTAATTCATTATCATAAATACTTTTGCCCTGCTCTTTACTTATTTTCCGTTTAAATCGACTAAAAAAGAAAAAATCATCTTTCTTGTCGTCATTTAATTTAGTTGATTTGAGAGTGGCGCACCAGTCATAAATCAAAGCTTTTTGTATGTCAGGGAAAGATTGTTCTTTTACGAGCATGAGCAATTCTGAGCAGTTTCCAGATTTATCCATGTAGTCAGCCATGTGCATGGCATGAGTCCAGTTATGAGTTTTATTTCTGATCAGAAATTTTATGCATTTGGAAGGGCTTGAACAATCATCCACTTTACTAAAGAAGATTGCCAGTAAATTTGTATATAAGCCGGGAGTTTCCTCATAAAAATCCGGAGTAAAGAACTCCTTGAGAACTTGGTTTATTTGGGTATGGGATGCGTCTCTTTTTAGCAAGGCATCGAGTTTTTCGGCCTTACTTTTCCGGTCTGACTGTACTAGCTTTTTGAAAATCATAGTTTGAAGTTCATTTTGCGGTTTTTTCTCCGCGATCAGGTGAATCAGGGATTGAGCGATCGGATACAATGGAGAATCAGCCGAAATCCTCTTTAAATTCTCCATGGCATTATCAGTAGAGTTCTCATAGCAGGCATTCAGACCATTGATAAATAAGCGCCATGCCAAAAATGGCGAACGCCTGGAAATGCTTTTATTCATTTGAGTCAATGCCGGATTATCCACAAGCCCTTTTTCCACTCCGTCCCAGGCGACAAGTAAAGTTTCCGCGGTTTTTTTCAACGAATGATCAACCGCTAAAACCGGATACTCTGTTAACTCGCTTAAATCAAAGAGAGTCGTAGCGATATACTTGTCGAGCTGAGCTGTTATTTCTTCATCGATTTGATATTTGTCGAATACATTTTGTTGCGGGTCATTCCATAGCACCAGAATTTTAATTTCCGGTTTCATTTTTTCAGCAATCTCCGGGGCTTTTCGAAGCATGGAATTATATACTGAAGCAATTTGTTCTTTGTTGCCCTCCTGATGCATCTGGACAATTTTCTGCTCGACGGCGACAGACACAAAATCAACATATTGCGGAGAATAATCTTTATGACCAACAAGTTGCTTGGCAGTTGAAAAAGCCCGTCGAACACGTTTTGCTTTTATTGCGTTATCCAAGTCATTAACCAGCGCATCAATTGAAGTAATCTGAATTTTGTTTTTTTTATTATTTAATTTATTTCTTTTTCTCTTTTTCCTTGCCATAATCATTGCCCAAGTTTACCAGCGCAAAAGTCCCAGTCTGTTTTATATGATTTTTCTTTTATAATAGTCAAAGACTATATATTGCGTTACAACATATTCAAGCATATCTTGAGAGTACCGAGTTCTTGAGCATCAAGAATCATTCTCTTTGTCAGTTAATTTAGCATATTCAATAGACAAATCAATTAACTTTTTACTCAATTCTTTAAATATTCTGTGGGTTTCAATTTCTGTTTTTATTTTCTCGTAATTTTTATCGCTCACATAGCCGGTGCGTCCTCTGCCTCGGTGAGTATAGCTGATTTGCCAGTATTCCTTACCCCAGCTTCTGATTTGTTTGGTCAATGACCCTGGACGCATATCGCCAAGCTCATACATTTCTTGTTGCAATTTTTTGATTTCTTTCTTCAGCTTTGTGCTTTTTTCACGATAAAACTCCTTTGTGCTTTGAATTTAACAATATATGTGTCCTTACGGTGACGCATATAAGTTGTTTTTCAAGTGTTAACCAGCAACAAAAGAGAAAAAGTATGAAAATCTGGCAGGAATGGTGGAAATGGAGTAGCCAACTACGAAATAGTTGTTCACGGGGAAGAACATTTCATAGGCTTTTTAATTTCACGCCACAAACTAACACTCGCAAATTTTAAAGCGCAACAGGGGTTGCGCACTCCAAAGATGCTTCGCATCAATTTTTAATTTTCGCACGGCCAACTTCAAAATAACAAATTCCTATACGATCAAGTTATCTTCCACTAAAATAATTATATAAAGGTGTTTTTTTCGGCTTTTGTTTGCAAAGCTGATATTTTATATTATTTTCTATAAAATACTTATTTTAAAAATTCATAATTGGAGCAGGTTAAATGAAAAAAGTTTTAATACCAACGAAATTAGATACCGTCGCGGCAAATTTATTAACTGAAAAATCTTATACTGTTGTGCAGGATGCCGACCGATCTTTGAACGAACTTGCGGCCGAACATAAAGATACTGAAGTTCTTATTGTCCGCAGCGAAAAAGTTACACCGGAAATTATTGACGCGCTTCCCGAGCTGAAACTGGTGGTTCGCGCCGGAGCCGGCTACAACACTGTTGATACTAAATACGCCCGCCGCAAAAATATCGCGGTAATGAATACTCCCGGCGCGAATTCCAACGCAGTCGCCGAAGAGGTCGTCGCGTTTATGCTTGCCGGAGCCCGTCATCTGGTTACTGCCGACATCTCGACCCGTGCGGGAAAATGGGAAAAGAAAAATTTCATGGGTTCCGAGCTCACCGGCAAAACTATTGGTATTGTCGGTTTAGGAAACATCGGTCGTTTGCTGATTAAACGCCTGGAAGGTTTTAATATGCGGATACTCGGTTATGACCCGATGATTTCTCCTGCTTTAGCCGAAAAAATCGGCGTTGAGCTTTGTTCTGTACAGGAAATTTTTGAAAAATCAGATTACGTTTCACTGCATATCCCGGAAAATGACGAAACGCGCGGCATGATCAATTGCAAACTTCTGCGCCTGATGAAAGACGGAGCGACTCTGGTAAACTGTGCCCGTGCCGGAATTATCAACGAAGACGATATGCGCACTGTCAAAGCAGAGAAAAAAATAATTTTCTGTAACGATGTTTATCCGAAAGACGCAGCCGGTGACAAATCTGTGGCTAACATTGCTGATGTCATGCTCCCACACCTCGGAGCCAGCACTAAAGAAGCTAACTTTAACGCCGCAAAACGCGCCGCCGAACAAACAGTCGGTTATTTTGAACAGGGCGTCACCAACTGCGTGGTCAACAAGGGTATTCCAGACGGACTTGACGAAGCATATCAGCGCCTCGCCTTTGTATTGACTTCGATTGCCAGCGGTTATCTGGGCAAAGACAAACACCCTACCCGCATCGAAACAAGTTTTTATGGTGAACTGAATCAATACGCCAAGTGGATGACCGCGCCAATTACCGCGGCGATTTCTGCTGAATTTGATATTTTTCAGGACGCGTCTGACGCGGCAAGTTTTCTCGAATCCCGTGGAATCGAACTGCTTAACCGTAACGTCAATGATGAAAAACATTATGGCGAATCAATGACTATTGATTTATTTGCCGGTGATGACGTCGTCGCCCAGGCCAGTGTCCGCGGTACTATTACTGAAAATAATTTGATGGTGTCCAGACTGAAAAACTTTGATAAGCTCTATCTGGAACCGACCGGACATAATCTTTTCGTCGAATATAATGACCAACCCGGTGTTATCGGTAAAATAGCCAGCATACTTGGTGAAAAAAATATCAATATCATCGACCTGCGCGCACCGCAGGATCTCAAAGCGGGGAATTCATTAGCGGTTATCAAAACCAATACTGAAATCCCAACAATGCTCATCGAAAAAATCAAAGAAGACGTCAACGCTCAACACGCATTCCAATTCTCCTTCGAAGCTTAAAACAGAGGGGAGGTGTCCCGCAAAGACGCTAAGAGGCAAAGAAAAGAAAGTTTTTTTTTGCTTCGCAAAATAGGGGAATATTGTGACGGAAAATGAATTGAGTAAAGATATTGTTGATGCTGCAATTAAAATTCATAGAGCTCTTGGAGCAGGGTTACTTGAATCTGTTTATGAAGTCGTGTTGGCTCATGAACTTGAATCAAGAGGCATGTTCGTAAGACGCCAAGTCCCAATAGCAATAGATTATAATGGCATAGTCTTTGAAGAAGGATTCAAGGCTGATGTTATTATAAACAATAAAGTTATACTTGAATTGAAGTCAGTGGAAGAAATTAAACCTGTTCATAAAAAGCAACTTCAAACATATTTAAAACTAACTGGTTGTAAGTTAGGATTCTTATTAAATTTTAACACATCTCTAATGAAAGATGGAATTACCAGATGTGTTAATGGACTAAAAGAAGAAAATCAAAAAAACTTTCTTTTTCTCCTTTCTTTTCTTTTCTTTAGCCTCTTTGCGCCTTTGCGGGATCCAAAAAAATAAAAAAAACATTTTTTTCAAAAAAACATTGACATAATGGAAAACTTCCAGTAATATAAAAAGAAGTACTTAATGGAAAAGTTCTACTAAGTTTTTAATTTTAACTGAAACAAGGAGTCAAACATGTCTGGATTAGCAATTAATGGTGGTTCAAAAGTTTATGACGGCGCATTTCCAATGTGGCCTTCATTCGAAGAAAGCACAGTGCAAAAAGCAATGGAGCCATTGCGTAAAGGTCAGGTAAACTACTGGACAGGACCGATTGGTCAGGAATTTGAAACAAAATGGGCTGAGTGGATTGGCGTCGGAAACGCAATTAGTGTTACTAACGGAACAGCTGCTCTTCATACAGCTATCGCTGGTCTGGGCATTGGCCCCGGCGATGAAATCATCTGTCCGAGTTATTCTTTTATCGCTTCATCATTCTGCGCTCTGCAAGCTGGTGCTTTACCGGTTTTTGCTGATGTTACCACAGATCACAATATTGATCCTGAATGCATTGAAGAACTTATCAACGAACGCACTAAAGCTATTATTGTTGTGCATCTTTATGGCGTTGTAGCTGATCTCGATCCTATCTTAGCTATCGCTAAAAAACATAATCTCAAAGTTATCGAAGACTGCGCACAGTGTTTCGGCGGTGTTTACAAAGGTAAAAAAGCTGGTACAATCGGTGATATCGGTTGTTTCAGTTTCTGCCAGAGCAAACATTTCACTACAGGCGGCGAAGGCGGTATGGTTGTAACTGATGACGACGAGCTGGCATGGGAATGCCGTTCATTCCGTGACCATGGTTACGATGTTAAAGAGCGTTTGAACCTGCTCGAAATGGAAGGCAAATTGATGTACATCCACAAACGTGTCGGTTTCAACTTCCGCATGACTGAAATGCAGTCTCAAATCGGCCTCTGCGAACTCGAACGTTTTGACAACTGGAACCTGGCAAACCGTAAACGTAATGCAAAAGTGCTTATTGACGGATTGAAAAATCATCCTCTGGTATTGGAAACTCCGGTTAATACTGAAGATCGTCAAAATGCTTTCTGGTGGGTTCCATTGGTATTGGACGCAGACAAATTGACTTGCACCGTTGCTGAATTCTGTAAAGCTGTCGGTGCTGAAGGTACTCCCTGCTACGGAGTTCAATGGCCGGAAATGTATCGCGAACGCGCTTTCGTTGAAAAGAATGGTTTCGGAAACCGCAAATACCCCTTCAACGATCCTAACGCACGCGACATTGATTATACTAAATTTGACTGCAAAAAAGCTCAATACCTGGCTGACAGAACTATGTCTTTCTTCCCTCACCCTGTTTACAGTGTGGAACAAATGGAAGCCTGTGTTGCCGCCTTTAATAAAGTTGCCAAAGCTTACATGAAATAATCTTT
>DAOWBJ010000038.1 GCA_030634125.1 Victivallales bacterium | reverse complement strand
TGATTTGTGGCTTGCTGATGAGGCGCATAGCCTCAGCTATGTAACGAATCGGCAACCCGCAAAGCAACCGGGAGAAACGCGCAGATGTAAAGGTTATTTTTGAACGGCTCCTGGCTTGACAAGTCAATAATGAAACATTATAGTTTACTTTATAACGGAAAAGTTTTGGAAAAACAAGAATGGATAAAATTATAAATAATAATATAAATAATATTCAAGCTTTATGCAAAAAGCATAGAGTTCAATCTTTGTATGTTTTTGGTTCGACGGCGACTGATACATCTACTAAAAATAGTGATGTTGATTTACTGGTAACATTTGAACCTGATTTTATAAAAGGTTATTTATCAAATTATTTTTCTATGGCTGGCGAGCTTGAACACGTTTTTAATAAAAAAGTGGATCTAATTGAACAAAATGCTATGAAGAATCCATATTTCATAAAGTCTGTAAATGAATCTAAGGTATTAATATATGAACAATAAAATAAATAAATTTCTCTATGATATAAAACTGTCTATTGAGAAAATTGAAGATTATGTTCAAAATAAAGATATTGATGCATATTCAAATGATGGAATGTTAAAAGATGCTGTCGAAAGAAATTTTTTAGTAATAGGCGAAGCAATGAATCATATTGTCAAGCTTGATCCAAATGTTAAAATCACTTCCAAAATTGAGGTAATCGGTATGCGCAATCGAATTGTGCATGGTTACGATATGGTTAGTAATGTTGCCGTATGGGATGCAGTAAAAACCCATATTCCAATTCTTAAGCAAGAGATTGACATATTATTGGAAAAGAATTAAAAAAATATAGAAAATAAGATTACACTCCCACACGCCTATTTCTTACTCAAATTAAACTAGTACATGTATACCTGAAAAGTTCGCATCATTGCATCTCTGAGACAGAGGTGACTACATCATTTCACATTTAGCGATGTGGTCACGGCTGTCTCAGCCGTGTTTTCTGATCTAAACCCAAGGCTGGATAAGACTAATAAAACTGCGAACATTTAAGCTTTATTGAGTACTAGCCTACACTATATTCATACTTTTACGAACAATTACATATTACAATGGGATTGCTACGTTCATTGCTTGTTTGCCGGAGTTTGAGACTCCTTCGTGGATTTTAAGGGTGAAATTTCCGGAACTTATTAGATATACTCCCCGGAAACCGCGAAATTTGTTTCTTGGAACTGCCGAGAATATAAAACCTTGCACCGCATACGTGCATCTCGTTGGCGTATCTTCGGAATCCAAGATATTCACGGTGCCAACGCGATAACTTCTGTTGCGTCGTTGCGATTTTTAATCCTGAAAATTGGAACAGCACCCTGATGAGCAGAGAATGCGGTTTCATGCATTTGCGGTTTGCCTGGCTGTTTTGACTCAAACCAGTAGCAGCCGCTGAGGCTGATGCCTGTTATGAGTGATACGACGGTTAACATTGCGATTCTTAGTTTCATGATAAAACTCCCTGTTAGATGATTTACTGCTTTAATTTATTATTTACGGATTAAATATTTTTCTTTGCCGATCTTGTTTTAATTTTTTCCTCCTTTTATTTAATTAGTTTTTGACCTTATATTTACTTGATATTACGAATTCTTTATATATTGTTCGCAACAAAAAAAACAATCTCACGGCACTTATGTATTTTTTTATATTTTTTTTCGCTTGATAAAAGGGCTAAGTAAAGTTACTGTAGTATTATGGAAAACATTTTTTTACAAATATTTAAACAAGTGGCACTTATAGCGCCAGCCGGTAGAGCTGAGCGTGAAGATGTCGCTTTAAGCGTTGATTTACTGGAGAAAGCCGGATTGCAAGTTAAAGTAATGCCGCATGTCTTTTCCGATACAGATAAAAATAGTCTGCCGGCAACTTTGAAAGAGCGCCTGCAGGATCTGCACGCTTGCTGGCGGGATAAATCAATTGACTTGATTTTCTGTGTCCGCGGCGGTTGCGGATCAGCTCAATTATTACCGCATATTGACTGGAACTTATTGCGGACCAGAAAAATTCCATTTGTCGGATACAGTGATATTACCGCGCTTCACATGGGAATGCTGCGGCAGAGAGTCGGCACTCCAATAGTGGCTCCTATGCCGGTTGTTTTTAATGAGGCATTATTTGAAAATGACGAGAACCAATATACCCGGCATTTTATGCATTTGGCATTGGCAGACAATATTCCTGCCGGAACTGAACTTTACTGCCCCGGTAATGAAGACTTTAATATAATGAAAAGCGGTTATGCTTTGGGCTTGCCGGTTGTCGCTAATTTGAGTGTTTTAACAAGTCTTTGCGGCACTAAATGGTTCCCTAAACTCCGTCATCGAATTTTAATAATTGAAGATTTGAATGAGCCGCTTTATAAAATTGACCGTTATTTGACGCAATTGCTCCAATGTGGTGCATTAGCTGACTGTGAAGCTTTACTCTTCGGGCAATTCAATAATTGCGGAGAGGAAAAAGGAAAATATGAATTATTCAAACGTTTCGCCGAAAACATCAAAGGTCCGGTAATTGTCGATTTCCCCTTTGGACACAACTTTCCCAGCATATCCCTGAATATGCGGCATCATTTGAGAATCGAGAAAAACGCCAAAATCTTCATCATTGACTCCTGATACCACCCTGAATCATGATTACCGTTGGGGATTTCCGACAAAATATTCATTCTCGCCGAAAGCATCAATTTTTAATTTTCACACTGACAACCTCAAAATAACAAATTCCTATACGATTAAATTATAATTGGAAGTTGTCGCGGTAACGTCCCGGGGGAATGTTGTGAAATTTACTGAATGACTTGTTGAAATAATATATGTCTTCATAACCACATAATGAGGCGGTTTCCTGTAATGTCGGCGGGAAGGGACGCCGTAGTAATTCCCCGGCTTTTTCCATACGCCTGGCGAGAATGAAGTTGCCCGGCGGCATACCCGCAGCGGTAAGAAAAAGACGACGAAAATGAGGATATGATAAAGCACTTTGCCTGGCAAGGCGCTGTAAATTCCAGTTTTGTTCTGGTTTTACTGTGATTTTTTCAAGTACCTTAAGTATTCGTGGATCACTACGCCTGCTTGCTTTATGCGGAGGCTGTTCGTGTAACTGCAGCAGCAGACCTTCAAGCATGTAGACCGCACGCGAAGTTCCGTATTCAGGCTCGTTCATATAATTCAGTAATTCATCAAAGGCGCGACTGAATCTTTCCGGCGCGCTTATCGGCAAGATCGGAGTCTCTGCCGGAAACAGCCCGGTGTTGGCAAAGTGGTCAGCCAGTTTTCCTTTGAAAGAAATGAAACGGTGATTCCAGTGTCCGATACGACGTCCGAATTTAAAGTCAGGACCCGGGAAAGTCAGAAATGCTACAGGTCCTTTAAGGCGTTGGATTTTGCCGTCATCAATTTGCATAAGCAAATTGCCGCTCTCGGCATAATCTAGAACGTAATAATCATATTTTTTATCAATCCAGGCATTACATTCCGGTCGATGCGTCCAGGCGATAAATTCTATATCTTTAAAATTATTCATGATTATATAATACAAAGAAAAGATTAATTTGTCAATTTATTTATCATTTTTCTGCGCTATAATTATTATATACTATGATTAATTATTACTAAGGGTATTATAATGAGTACTGAATTTGACGTAAAGCAATTGCCGGAACTCCTCGATTTTGATTATGAACACATGCAAAAGAGCCGGGAACGTCAATGTCGTTTCTGGTGCGGGGAAAAATTAGCTGTTCCCTTATTGTTCATCGGTGGAGAGCTTTCGGAAAAACAAAAAGTAATTCCAGAATATAACTACAAGGAGATTTTCGCGAATAAGGAAAAAATGCTTTGCTCTGAAGTCAGGGCGGCATGTGCTGTTGGCAACGGGCGCAGCGATATGATACCGTCAATCCGCGCGAATCTGGGAACCGGTATTACACTGGCTTGTCTGGGGCTTGAACAAAAATCTTTCCCCGATAAAATGCCTTGGCTGACTGAACATTTGACTAAAGAGCAGATAATTAAACTTTCTCCTGATGATATTCAGATGCGCGGTACTTTTGCCCGCGGTTTGGAAATGATGCATTACTTTAAAGAGATTATGGGAGACTCAATACCTGTTTATGTAATGGACACTCAAGGGCCCTTTGACCTGGCGCACTTGATGCTTGGCGACGAACTGTTTATTCAGCTTTATGATGACCCGCCGTTTGTCCACCACCTGATGAACCTTTGCCTGGAACTGGACATAAAGACCCACCGCTGGATGAAAGAGACGATTGATGAGCCCCTGACCTCGATGCACCATGGCAGTTCTTTGTATTCCGACAGTTTCGGTATTCGTATCTGTGAGGATACAACTGTCATGTTGGGGCCTGATCATATTGAAGAATTCGCAGTAGCTTATTCGCGGAAACTTGCCCGCGAATTCGGTGGAGCCTGGGTGCATTACTGCGGATACCATGAGCCCCTGACCGACTCAATACTTAGTTCTCCCGAATTCAAAGTGCTCAATTTCGGGCATATTCCCGGACACGAACAAGAAATTGATTTTTATAAAAACATGGAAAAATTCAAAAGAGCCGGGAAAGTTAATTTCAATGCCTGGCCGAGATTTACAGACGAATCGATGGAAGAATATCTCATTCGTCAACATAAATTTGCTTCTCAAGGCATACTCGCACCTATTCCCCGGGATATAGACAATATGTCCCCCCAAAAAATCCACGATTTATGGCGCGGTTTGTAAAACATTTACGCTTCTTTTGTTAATTATCTCAAAAAAACTTGAAATTACGCAGGTTTTCACTTACTCTATAACTATAAGAGGAAATTATTATAACACGGAGATATTCAAAATGTCACTTGGAGTTAGAAAACCATATTTTGATGGTAAATTTTATGATCGCAGTGAAAATCAATTACGAAAATATCTCACCACAACAGTGGAGAAAGAATTAAATACCGAGCAAACCAGTAATCATGTAAGGGCGGTGATTCTGCCGCATGCCGGTTATGTTTTTTCCGCTCAAACCGCAATTAAAACTTTACTGAGAGCCGCGGAAGGGAATTATTCTAAAATTTTAGTCATAGCACCGTCCCACCGCATTCCTTTCAAGGGTATTGCTTTAGCGGAATTCGATACTTACCGCACCCCTCTGGGAGATATTCCTGTAGACATGGACAGTGTTGCGACTATTGAGGGAACAGGAAATGATTATATTGAGTATATGTCGGACGCGCATGAACAAGAACATTCTCTTGAAGTTCAGTTGCCCTTGCTGCAGCATTTTTTTAAGGATTTTGAGTTAATTCCCATAATCAACGGTTTAATAAATGAAGCATCCGCGCGGCATATCGCCATGAGTTTAAAGGACTGGTGGCGGGAAGATGTCCTGTGGGTAATCAGTTCTGATTTCACGCATTACGGGCGTTCATTTAATTATCTTCCTTTCCATAAAAACATCAAAGAGAACCTGCGTAAGCTTGATTTAAGCGCGGTTCAATTGATTATAGACAGGGACTTGCATGGTTTTTGCGAATATTTGGATAAAACAGGAGCGACAATTTGCGGATGCGGCGCAATTCAAATTCTTCTGGCGGTTTTAGAGTTGGCTGATAGAGAAAGCAAAAACGCGGCGGAATTAGTTTATTACACGACTTCAGGGAATTTAACCTCGAATTACTCGCAATGCGTAAGCTATGCGGGAATCACATTTTTCGATCAGGAACTGGAAACATAATAATAAGCTTAAACGCTAAGGAACCGCATGGAAAAAGTCGCACTGATAACTGGAGCATCCAGCGGCCTGGGTGAGGCAATAGCTAAAGTTTTTAAAGAAAAAGGCTTCAGGGTAATCGGGGTATGCCGTTCAAAACCCAATATTGAAGTTGACCGCTGGCTTAAAGCGGATATTGCTCTCGATGGTATTTATAAGGAGCTGATGTCTAAAGTCAAGGAAGAGTTCGGGCGTTTGGATGTATTGGTTAATGCCGCCGGAAAAGGCAATTACGCCACTTGGGAAGAATTCGACGATGCGGGAATACGTGATCTTTTTGAGCTGAACTTCTTCGCTCTTGTCAATATAACATGTGCATTTTTACCTTTGCTGAAAGAAAGCAAAGGCACTATTGTAAATATTGCTTCTATCGCCGGCAGAAAATATATCCCCTGCATGGGGCCTTATTGCGCCACTAAACATTCGGTAGCCGCGTTTTCGGGGTCACTCAGAGCCGAAGTAAAAGGTACTGGAGTTAAAGTTATAAATGTTTCTCCGGGGCATATCAAGACGGGATTTTCGAAGCATTCTCTTGGTCCGCGCGAGTTCCCTTATATTCCAGACTTTGGCTCCAGCGCATCCGGTTTAGCGCAAAGGTTATATAAAGCTTATAAATACAACTGGCGTTCTTTTACCTATCCGCGCATTTATAATGTGTTTATTCTGGCAGCTCATATATTTCCGCGTTTCTACGACTGGGCTTCGCGCAGGACATGGAAACTGGACCGGGAAAATAAAGATTACATAATTTCGGAAAGTTCCCGGGCGACAGCCGAAGCGACAGCCGAGGCGGAAAGCGATCAGGCTCCGCGGCTATAATTCAATTTATATGCTACACTGCTTGACAACTACAGCGAAACCAAGTATTAATAAGATGTTGTTCAATTAGATCAAAAACCTGGTATTATGCGTTTAAAGAATATTATAATTGTATGTCTTGTCGTTGCGGCATCTGCCGCGGCGCAGGCGGAAGTGTTTACTTTGTGGCCGAAAGGCAAGGCGAAGGGACACGAGCTGGATACTTTTCTCAAATCCACCGCGCTCATAAGCGAACCTGTCCGTATCAACGGTGCCAAAGCCGTGCTCAAATTAAGTTTAGTAAGAATGAATTTGACCGAAATATTGACTTTACTGAAAAAGAAATTCCCGACTGCCGGATTTGCTGCCGGTGGAGATTCAATTTTGGTCAAACAAAAACTTCCGAATGGCTGGCACAAACGTTTATTATTAGTTTATTTTGGCGAATTTTTCCCGATACTGCAAATCAGCATGACTTTAGCGCCCAAACTCCCCAGCCCGTCGCGCTGGCCGCGAACATTAGCAATGACATCTGACGGAATACCTTTGCGTTACATGTATTTCCCAAAGCGCGAATCCTGGTATGGTATGTTCAGAACATCCATGGATTCCACTCAAGCTTTAGCGGAAGTCGCCAGCTCATTAACAGCTCAAGGCTGGGCATCAATAAGCGGCGAATCATCCTCAAACTATCAAGGCAGAGGTGAAATCTTCTTAAAAAAGAAACCGTTAGCAATAATGTTGATTAACTTCTCCGAGAGCGGTATAGCAACAGTTTTCGCACGAAGAATGAAATAAAAAAGAAAACACGGCTGAGACAGCCGTGGCCACATCGCTAAATGTGAAATGATGTAGTCACCTCTGTCTCAGAGGTGCAATGATGCGAACTTTTTAGGTATACAATGTACTAGTCGGTTTTCGCCCCGGAAGTAAGGCGTCACTCTTTTTTCTTAGTAGTGCCAGGAGCAGCCTTTCTCCGGCACATAATGATCTTAATCGGGCTGTAATCTTGGGGCTTGGAGCGAACTTTTGTCGCGGTGCGAGCCGCACCTGCGACTACTTTTATGCATTTTGACATTAAACTGACGTGTTGCCCCCGGAGCGATTTTTTCTTTTTCTTTTTTTGAAAGCAGTTGACCTTTCATAAATGCGGTTGTATATTTCATCTTTGTTAAAACACTTTACAAAGATAAAATAATAATGAGGCTATCATGAAAAAGAATTTACTTATCGCTCAGTCCGGCGGTCCTTCGCCGGTGATTAACAGTTCATTACGCGGAGTTGTTGAAGCCGCTCGTGAATTTGACCAGATTGGAACAGTTTACGCTGGCTGGCACGGAATTGAAGGAGTTCTTAAAGAAGAACTTATCAATATGTCCGCTCAAGATCACGATGAAATCGCCTTGTTGCGTAACACCCCCGCCGCTGGTGCTATCGGGACTTGCCGTTACAAAATAAAATCACATCAAAAAGAAGATTTTGAACGGGTTGTCGAAGTTTTGAAAGCTCACAATATCGGTTATTTCCTCTATAACGGCGGCAACGACTCCATGGATACCGCTAATAAAGTCGCGAACCTCGCACAAGAACGCGGTCTCGACCTTATCGGAACAGGTGTGCCGAAAACTATTGATAATGATGTCGGCGACAATGAATTTAAATTGATTGACCATACCCCGGGTTACGGCTCTGTCGCCCGCTACTGGAGCTCTATCGTACAAAATGCTGAAGAAGAAAACCGCGGCTCATCACCTGCGGATCCGGTATTGGTTTTACAGGCAATGGGACGTAAAATCGGATATATTCCCGCCGCGGCCCGCCTGGCTGACCCTAAACGTGAATTTCCATTGTTGATCTTCCTCTACGAGGGTGGTTTGACTATGGAGCAAATGGCAGACAAAATCAACGCCAAAGTTAAAGAATGCGGTCGCGCCGTTGTCGTTGTTTCAGAAGGCTGTGATGTCGGTGATTTAGGTTTCAATAAAGACAGTTTCGGTCATGCCCAGTTCGGAGCCAGCGAAACTACTGTTCAACAAGCTTTGATTAACTACCTCTACAAGCACGGCATCCCCGCTCTCGGCGCGGCGCGTGGGCAAACCTTCGGCACAGACAAACGCTCTACCGCGATTTACGCATCTAACGTTGATCGGGACGAAGCTTACCGCGCTGGTCAAAAAGCTGTTGAATTGGCGGCAAACGGCGAAGGCGGCTTCATGTCGACTATTCTGCGTAACCCCGGCATGATTTATTCTGTGCGCTACGACAAAGTTCCTTTGTCGGAAGTAGCCAATTCAGAACGTTTCTTTCCGCAGGAATGGATCACTTCATGCAAAACAGATGTAAGTGATGAATTCCTGAAATACGTTCGTCCTTTGATCGGGGAAGACTGGCCAAGCGTACCGATAATCAATGGTCGTCAACGTTTCGCTCAAATCAAACCGATTTTCGCGGACAAAAAACTTCCGGATTACATCTTGGAAGCAGCCAGATAAAGAAGATCGGATTCGGCATAAACCATTCGCGAGCTCATTTTTTATTGACTTTCGCTTTGCTCAGTCTCATTGCCGTTACGCTACCAACATTCGTTGGTCGGTGCGGCTAACGCCTTGTGCAAACAGAGTACGATTCAGACATCCAGTTACAGGGATTTAAGAACTTATTTGAAGTTTTTTGGAACAATTCCGAAACGCTCAAAAGTCTAAGTCAAAATATCAAAAATAAACAACAAGAATTATTAACCCAATGGGGTGTAATGTGACTTCTCACATTATTCCGTGGACGTTGCGTCATGATATTTCCTGTTAAATTCCGGGATGTAATGTGATAATTGTCATATTAAAAAGCAGACGGTTGTTGCCAGAGCTGCCATTATCCCCTGCGCAACCACTCCCGTTTGAATAAAGCGGTGATAAGCATCAAGTTTACGGCGTACAGCTTGACGATATTCAGGACTCTCGTGATGCATGTATTGATTTCCATTCTTGCGTCGCAACGGTTTCATACCGG
>DAOWBJ010000227.1 GCA_030634125.1 Victivallales bacterium | reverse complement strand
TTTTTGGATGCAGAATTTCGTCGATCCGCTCGATTAGTCGGTTTTGTTGGAAACTATTTAAATTTATCATCTATATTTAACCCTATAATTATCAATAAGTTAAACTATAGCACGCAAAAAGCTCTATTCAAGTGTATATTGCATTTAACTCGTTACTTTTTAAGCCGTTAGATGGGCGTGAAAAGTTTTGGCGGGCGCGTCCCTTTCGTGTGTTTCGTGGTGATAATTTTGTTTTATTAACGTTCTCCTTGACAGTTGGCTTATTCCGGGTTAAACTATTACTTATTGAAGTAATCAGCTTAATTGGAGAGGATATATTATGCCGAAGATATTGATATTCAGTCAGGATAGTAATTTAAGAAAGACTTTGAGTTCTTTATTAATCAGTAATTCCTACGAGGTTTCATCTTTTTTCGACCCGGATAAAGCCATAAATGCGATTCGGAAAGAAGCTCATGATCTTGTGTTTATTGACTTTCCCCCAAATAATATGGTCAACCATGAATTAATAACTTCTATACATTGTTTTCAAGACTTGCTGCCGATTATTGCTATTACCGACGACAACAAGATTCATATTGCGAAAGAAGCTGTAAAAAATGGCGCTACAACTTATATAACCAAACCTTTGAACGCTGAAGCTTTGCTTTTGACTTTGACAATTGCTCTTTCACAGGCAGATACTCTTATTGAAAATCTATTATACAGGCGCGACTTTCAAAAAACTGATGATTCCAATCTTAGCTTAACGTCTTCGGATTATATGCTGAAAGTATACTCGCTGGTGGAAAAAATAGCTCAAAGCGATTTAGCCGTCATGCTCACTGGCGAAACAGGAACCGGCAAAGAAACAATCGCCCGCAGAATTCATGCGAAAAGTCAACGTGCTCAATACAATTTTTGCAAAGTTGACTGCGCCGCCCTGCCCCTGAAGATGCAGGAATCTGAACTTTTCGGCTACGTCAGAGAAGCCGCCGCGAAAAAAACGCAAAACATGCAGGGTATATTTGAAAAAAACAACGGCGGCACAGTATTTCTCGATAATATTGATGCCTTGCCGATGAACACTCAGATTAAATTGCTATATCTCCTGAAAAACAGAAAAATTCAACTCATCAGCAGTTCTAAAATGGTGGATATAGATATCAGGATAATCGTCGGTTCAGCTTGCGATTTACACGATAAAACCCTCTGTGGAGAATTTTGCGAAAACCTTTATCTTAAATTAAGTATGGTTCCAATCGTTCTGCCGCCGCTGCGGGAACGGCGCAATGATATTCCAGGACTCGTTGAAAGTTTTCTGGAACGCTTTGTAAACCAGAATAGCACGCATGTCAAAATAAGCAGTCAGGCTTTAGCTGTTTTATGTGAATATGACTGGCCGGGAAATATTGAGCAGTTGAAAACCCTTATCGAGCGTTTAGTCGCAGCGAATGAAACCGGACAAATTGGACGTGAAGAATTACCGGAGGAATTATTTAAACAAACTGCCGAAGAAGTTGACTGGAACAAAATTACAGATGATAAATTAGATGACATTATCTCGCTGAAAAAATACTTGCAAACGCAGGAACACTCATACATGGAGAAAGTCCTCGAACATTCAGGCGGAGACAAAAGCCTCACCGCAAAAAAACTTGGGATTAGTTTAGCCTCTTTTTATAGAAAATGGCAGGAATTCATGCTATAGTACCGCAAATAAATAAATCAGAGGCAATATATATGTTCAAAAAAATTATATTATTAAGCGCGATAGTTTCCACTTTGTTCATCATTGGATGTGAAACCATGGATGACGCAATGACGGAAAGAAGAAAAACCAGATATGTTTTAAGTTTTCATGAAGTTATTAAATACCCAAGGTCCAAAGATTTAGAGAAAAAAATCGTAAGCTTTGATGGTCAGGAATTCTGGATAAACGGAAATCAGTTCTTTCATTCCAGACATATTACAAAAGTAGACCTTGTCCCGAGCAAAGATAAAAAAGGCTATTATGACCTTTCCTTACATCTTGATTACAGCGGCACTATTAAATGGGTTCAATTATCAATGCATTTCCGGCATAAAAAACTGGCTCTGCTGGTTGATGGTCATTTTTATGAATTATACACCCCCGATCAATTAGCTCATGAAGAAGACAAAACGGTATTACTGACAGGTCCTTTTGATAGAGTAACCGCAGCTGGAATAAAAAAATACGCACATAAGAATTACCTTTTCTACAATCCAAATAAGCAAGGTCTTATGGACATGTTCGATAACCTGTAATATCCATTATTTGCGATACCGCAAGCGGTAAATTTCTTTAAATAAAAAGTGCCGCCATTTTTTGACGGCACAGGCAAATTTGTTTTCTCGAATTTTTATTGAGAAATTTTTTGCATTAATACCCCCTCCGAATCTTCATAGACCCCAAAATTAATTTTGAGACAATGGTCTTTTGTGTTTTTGTAAGCATATACCGTTTCAGGAATAAGCACCGCCTTTGGAAAACAATACCAGGTGCGATCATCCCCGAAAACAGGTGCCAGACAGAGCTCTCCGCCGGTAGTTAATACATCCTTCCCGAAAACAACATTGCTTATTTTGCCGTTGGCATCAACAAAATTGGCGAAAGCATTATCTATTTGCTTTACTTCCGCGGAAACAGTAATGTTCATATTCGTAATGATTTTACGAATGACTTTACCCCCGACCTGATCGCATTTGGCTTCATAAAATTCCGGCTCAATATTCAGCAATGGACTATCAAGCGTTACGCCGATAAGCTTCCCCTTATAACCAATACTACACGGTCCTATTTTTAAAAATTCTGCATTGCAGTTCATAAAAATTCTCCATGATAAAAACTTTAGTAATTATTAGCTTTTATTTTTTGCATAAATACGCTATTATCATCACAAAGAATTTCAAACTTCCAGCGAACGCAGCGCTTCTCTCCTGATTCCGATTTTTCCTTTAATTTAACCAAAGGAAAATAATGAGCGACTTTATTTTCCGGGTCTAGAGGAACAAAAGTTAATTCACCAGGCGAATCGTCAAAATCGTGCGCTGAATCTAAATTACCAGATTCATCTAAGTGCTGTGGATCTACGACTTCGAACTCCAGGCTTATCGAATTCTCCAATCTTAATTCAGCCAGAATTTCGTCCGGCGACCTAAAATATTGACTTTCGTCAATTAGCGGCTTGATCTCCCATTGCGGCATAACTTTCGCGCCTCCAAGAATTTTTCCTTTGTAAGCCGCGATAACGGTTCCCGCAGGAAACATTTTTGATACTTCAATTGCGTTCATACACAATACTCCTTTTTACGATTGGTTGATTTTATTGTAAGTTGCCGTGCAATTCCTGTTCAAAATAAGAAATCACATCTCTTTTTCCTGCCAACACTTACAAATTTCGGAATGAAAATAATATATATCCATATCGCACAGATTCACGAAATCAGCCTCTCGAAATATGTAAAACTCTGTATCGCCTGAATAATTTAAACTTTCTTCTTTTTACAAAACCGCGTAATTGCACACTCTTGCTATTAAAATATTTGTCAACCAAAACAATAATCTGTTTTACAGTCATCCCATAGAAAAAACAAAAAAGAAGTTTAAACAGAAGGATTTAGGACAGAAGGATGCGTGCTCTTGCGGAGAAGTTTAGCAATTACTTAAGTTTTTGGATTAGATTTGACTTCTTCGTTAAAAACAGCTAGGTAACCGTCAATAAATAAAAAGTGAATTTACGCTTGAATAATATGATTGACACGCTATAGTTTTTGCATGGAAAAATTAAACATAATTAAAGTAAAGTATGAACAGATCAAGGGCACCCTCAATGAGCGCAGTCGTAGAATTTGGGCTGCCAGCGAGGCGATGATCATTGGTCACGGCGGCATCACAATTATTA
>DAOWBJ010000212.1 GCA_030634125.1 Victivallales bacterium | reverse complement strand
TTTCGGCAAAAGAGGTTGCTGAATGGCAAAAAAATAATATCGGCAGTAGCTTGTTTTCCAAAAGAAAACAGGCTTTTAACCTCAAAAAAGAAAAAAGCAGGTGAAGAAATTTTTCAAAAAACGCTCAGGTTTGACACCCCAGGTCAAACCTGCTTTTTAGCTTTTTTATCTTAGCACTTAAAACTTAACCCTTAAACCTTTCTTAGTATGACTACGGCGTTTGCTGCTATACCTTGTTGTTTTCCGCAGAAGCCGAGTCCTTCGGTGGAGGTTGCTTTTATCGAGACTTGACTCAATCCGCAGCCTAGCACTTTGCTTATGTTTTTTCTCATCTGCTCGATAAAAGGACTTAATTTGGGATGCTGAGCGATAATTGTAATATCGCAATTTCCAATTTTGTAATCCGCCATTTTTTTATCTTTCCACATTTTGGATAATAATTTCACACTGTCCGCGTCTTTGTATTTGGGGTCAGTAGGCGGAAACCATATACCGATGTCTCCCAATGCCAGAGCTCCCAGCATGGAATCCATCAGCGCGTGAATGACAACATCCGCGTCGCTGTGTCCGTCAAGTCCTGTGGAATGTGGAATAACAACTCCACCCAAAATTAAATCCCTGCCTGGTATCAGACGATGAACATCGTAGCCATGACCAATTCTGAACATGATTTTAGTATCCTTTTGTAGCTTTAAATGTTTTATTTAATGATTCATAATCCTTCTTGGATATTGAACCCTTGTTATAAAGTTCTTCAGTCGCTTTAGCCATGGTTACCATGCCGTCTTTATAGCCGGTTTCCATAATTGACTGCAGCTGACTGCTTTTGCCGTCGCGAACCAAAGCGTGAACCGCCGGAGTTCCGACCATTATTTCAAAAGCCGCGACCCGGCCTTCCCCGTTTTTGAGTGGAATCAGGCGTTGCGCGACCACCCCTAACAAAACGCCGGAAAGCTGTAATTTTATCTGGTTTTGCTGATGCGCCGGGAAAGAGTCAATAATTCTATCAATGGTTTGCGGAGCACTGTTGGTATGCAGTGTCGCGAGGACAAGATGTCCAGTTTCCGCCGCGGTCAAAGTCGCGGATATAGTTTCAGTATCACGCATTTCACCTACCAGAATCACATCCGGGTCCTGGCGCAGGACGTATTTCAAAGCTTTAGCAAAGCTGAATGTGTCCGCTCCGAGCTCGCGTTGTTCGACAACTGCTTTTTTGTTGGAATGAACGTATTCAATAGGGTCTTCCACTGTAACAATATGACAAGCGGACTCATCATTAATTCTATCTATCAAGCTTGCCTGCGTGGTGCTTTTGCCGTGCCCGGTCGGACCGGTTATCAATATCAAACCGCTTTTCTTTTCAGCCAGTTTCACCAGTATCGGCGGCAGCTTCAAATCTTCAACAGTCGGGATATGTTTAGGAATAACCCGGAGAGCCGCGCCGATATTGCCGCGCTGAAAAAAACCGTTCACCCTGAAACGATACTGCAAAACTTCTTTGTCTTCTTCATGGACTTTCATGCTGATTGACAAAGCAAAATCTATTTCACGTTCTTCTTCAAACCTGGCGCGCTGCTGCGGAGTTAAGATACTAAAAAGCAGGCGCTGTGTATCCACGGGTGTTAAATATTCCGTATTCAAAGGAACCAGGCCGCCGTCAACCCGTAAAGTCGGACGGGCATCGGTAGTGAGCAGTAAATCGCTCGCGCCGTTGGCAATTGAGGCCTGCAGAAGACGTTTCATATTGAGTACATCGCTGTCTCCTGATTCACTGCTGAAGCTGTCCCTGAAAGTTTCAATACCGCTTTCCATTCCACGAACCAGCAACAGGAATTCTTCACGGTTGGAGGCGGCGGAAGCTCCGACCGCCGAAGTAATTTTTTCATTTTTGACCAGTTGGAACAAGCAGCGGTTAAAGGTTACCATTCCTTCATTAACGCCGCGTTTGATTGCTTCTTCGAGTTCTTTGAAATTACGGTCAGCGATAATATTAGCTATCGCGGGTGTGCCTTTCATTATTTCAACAGCGGGCACCATTCCCTTGTTGTCAGCGTCAGGCAGGAGGCGCTGGGCGATTATTCCTTTTAAGGCCAGAGATAAATCCTGAGCCGCCTGATCGCGCAGGTGTTCAGGAAAATTACTGATAATACGTTCTACTGACTGCACGCTGTCCGCGGTATGGACGGTTGAAAACACTAAATGCCCGGTCAACGCGGCGGTAATCGCGGTCTGCATGGTGTTAAGGTCGCGCATTTCTCCAATGACAATAACGTCGGGACTTTCACGCACGACATTGCGCAGGGCTTCGTGAAAGTTAACCGTGTCAGCGCCGACTTCGCGCTGTGTTATCAATGATTTTTTATCATTGTGAACGTATTCAATGGGGTCTTCGATGCAGACAATATGTTTTTCATATTTTTCATTAATATAATTAACCATCGCGGCAAGCGTAGTAGATTTACCGCTTCCGGCGGCTCCGGCAATCAAAATAAGTCCGCGCGGCTGATCCGCCAGAGATTCTAATGTATCAGGCAGGTTTAATTCTTTAAGTGAAAGATTATCCGCTGAAGGTACCGGGCGCGCGACAATAGCCGGTACGCCCTGCTGTGTAAGAAAATTAAGTCGGAAGCGTTGACCGCTTTCTGTGGTCAGGCCAGCGTCAAAGCTGCCTGTTTCCTGATAAACTTTTTCAGCTTCCGGCAACAGAACTTCACACCTGAAGGCGTCAATATCTTCACTTTGGACGAAATCCTGATCAAGCGGTAAAACTTTACCGAACTGTCTCAGATGCGGCGGTTTTCCGCCTGTAATAAATAAATCAGAAGCATTTGAATCCAACGCACTTTGAAGCAGCTCATTTATCCGCATGCTATTTTGTTCCCATTTAGTTGATTTTTTCAACTTACAGACTAAAGTACATGATAAGAATAATTTTATCAAATCAAATTCATTAAATATTAAAGGTAATTGTAAAAGCTTATGAAAACTACAGTATCAGTCAATTTCAGTATGAAACCGGGATGTGAAGATTTAATGCCTGAAAAGGCACACCATGACGACGCTGCCTTTGATTTGCGTTCACGGGTTGATATTGATTTAGTACCGGGACGAAGCATGTTGGTCGCGACAGGTCTTTTTATTGAATTACCTATAGGATTCGAGGCGCAAATCAGACCCCGCAGCGGACTGGCTCTCAAGCACGATCTGACTTTAACTAATTCGCCCGGCACAATCGATGCCGGTTATCGCGGGGAAGTCGGTATCATTATGTACAATCACGGCAAAGAAACTTTCGTAATAAAGCGCGGTGAACGTATCGCGCAAATGGTCATCTGCGAATTGCCGGATGTAACTCTGCACTGTGTTGACGAATTGTCCGAATCAGGTCGTGGAGCCGGCGGTTTCGGCAGCACCGGAACAAAATAAGGAGCATTTGAGTAAATGAAAATAAAATTACATTTTTTTCTAGCTGGTTTAGCAATTATGCTGCTTTCAGGATGTTCGACTTCACAGTCAGATAAATTACCTGCGGGCGATATCGATATTTATGTAAAATACCAGAACGAAATAGCGACTTTACATAACCCCGCTTTGCGTACTGACTCAGAACTTAAATACGACGCGGCTTTGACATTATATAAAAATGTGGATTTTTCATTTGTCAGGGAGGTAGCTACTTTAGGAAAAATATTTGGTGCCCGTGATGCCCATATAGGACAAAAAAAATTCGAGAAGCAAACAATTATTTATGTTTACCGCTACAAAGGGAAACGAGTTCGTTTTGTATTTATCCGATACAACGACGCCATTATCCATGCAGAATGCACTGACGAAATAAAATAATATGCTTAAATTTGACGATGAATATTTTATGCGCAAAGCTTTACGGCAGGCTGAAATTGCTTTTGCCGCCGGAGAAGTACCGGTCGGCGCGGTCGCGGTCAAGGACGACTGCGTTATAGCCAGTGCCGCCAACCATGTGGAATTACTGCATGATGCCACTGCTCACGCGGAAATGTTAGTTATTACGGCGGGCGCCAACGCGCTCAACGACTGGCGGCTGGACGAAGTGGATATTTACGTTACCAAAGAACCCTGCGCCATGTGTGCCGGGGCAATGGTCAATTCCCATGTCAGAAGGGTGATTTACGGCATGCCGGATCCCCGCGGCGGGGCCTGCGGCGGCGGTTTAGATGTGACCGGATTCAAAGGCATGTTATGGAACGTCGAAGTCAAATCAGGCGTTTTAGAATTAGAATGCCGAGATATAATTC
>DAOWBJ010000095.1 GCA_030634125.1 Victivallales bacterium | reverse complement strand
GTATTTTGTCCCATGGCGTTTGCTCCTTTTTCTTTGTTTTGTTAAAACTTTAATAAAGGTTTAAACGCCAGCTTTTCAAGGTTTTTTAGACCTACCGGACAAATGCCCTAATCGTAAATGAAAGATGCCCACTCTTTTCAAAAACTTTCCGCCTCAAGAACATATTGTAGCCATAAAATAAGCGACTACGAGATACGATAATCCCATAGCCGCTTTATATTTATATTCGAAATATTTACTTCTTAGATTGTTCTATTTCTTGCCTTTTTATTTCTTCTGGAGTTTTGATTTCTTCAATATACTGCAAAATCTTCAAACGATTGCCTTTGCCAAGACATTTCCATTCATTAAGTAATTCTGAGGTTAACCGATCAAACTCATCAAGGTCTGTACTTGTTGGAGCTTTCAATAATCTTTTGATCGCTCTCTTGTTACTGGCCCTGAGTTTTACTTTACCAGTTACCCAGCGATATAAACTCTCACGAGTAACTCCGAGAATATTGGCTAATTCCGCTTGAGTTAAATTGTGGGCTTCACGATATTCGACTAACTTCTTAAGCAATGTTGCATCATCCATGGTCAATCTCCATTAGTTATTGTTTATAAGATGTATCTATTATACAACACATGCATTGAAAAGCCACTAAAAATTGATAAAGTATATTATTTTGAGCACATAATAGATCTATTAGTTATCATTAATGTATCAATATGGTTTTGTAATCAGTAGATATTAAGCTTAATATGTCATTATTCGGTACTCCATATCAAAAACACGATATCCTGACAATCGAAAAAGGCAACCTAATATTTACAAATCGTGATACTCTCATCAACTAAAATAAACATTGAAAATCAGCGTGGGGTATAATGAAGTCTCTAGATTTAACGCCTGGGGACAAAATCCTAATCACAAATACAATCTAACCAGGCATGATTTGATAGCTACAAGAAGCAACTATATAAACCAATACTCAGAAAAATAAAAATCTTAGAGTTCCTTGTAATTCTTGACGACTTTGGCGATTATATCACCCATTTGGGCGGCGGTTTCATCGTCGCAGCCTAAATATGGATGCGCTAACATTGCGGTTTTTTCTGTGCCGGTACTTTCAGCGACGGGACAAGATTCGCCATCAACGCGGTATTCATCTTCCGCCAGATTGAACAACAGATGTTGATAGACTGGTCCGTAAGTTCCTCCCAATTGCAAGCCTTCAGCAGCGCAGACCTCAATAATGCGCATCAATGGAACATCTTTTATCCCTTTGCCGTCAAATATAAGCGCAAGAGTATAATAACCTTGAGGAGATGCCAAACGTCCTTTAGTTTGGATTCTGACTCCTGGAACATCTGCAATTTTATCCTTAATTATCGCCGCGCTTCTATTGTAGCGTTCAATCAGATCAGATAAACCTTCTAATTGATCTTTTAGTATGGTCGCTTCAAATGCAGTCCCACGGTAATTATGACAAGGAAGTCCAACAGGCGGTCCTTCATTAGCCGCACCTTGTGCTGTATTTTTACCATAACCAATGTGTTTAGCAAGATAAATACGTTTTGCCAGATCATCATCGTTAGTCAAACAAATTCCGCCCTCACCGGAAGAAAGCGTTTTGGACTGCTGGAAGCTGAAAGAGCCGACATTACCCCAACTGCCGACGCCGCGTCCATTCCATTTACCACCCTGCATGTGGGCACAATCTTCTATCAAAAACAGATTATGTTTGTCGGCAATGGTTTTGAATTTGTCAATATCCGCCATTGAGCCATAAAGGTGTACTGGAATAATCGCTTTAGTTTTAGGCGTAATAGCGGCTTCCGCTTTTTCGGGATCAAGACAGAGAGTTGTTGGTTCAATATCAACGAAAACCGGAATCGCACCGACATAACGTACTGCCATTGCGGTAGCGATCCAGGTTAGAGCAGGAACAATTACTTCATCTCCCTCGCCAATACCACCGGCAAGCAAAGCGCATTCTAGTGTTACCGTACCGTTGACCATAAAGATACCGTGTTTTGCGCCATGATAATCCGCATAGGCGGCTTCAAAATCCTGTTCCGCCTGACTGTTGAAAGACCATTTGCGACTCAAATAAAGTTCTCTCATTTTATCGGCTGTGCTTTCTGAAATTGGCGGCCAAGGTTGTGGACAAATCTTTTCAGACACCGGAGTGCCTCCAAATAATGCTAATTTTGACATAATAATTTACCTTTTATTAATTGAACTATATTGCTTAAGTTTTTGTTTATATATATAATTTTAGTTGACAAACGGTATTTAGTCAATTAATATATATTGCTATTAATTAATCATTATTGCTATTAATTAATCATTATTGCTATAATTATGAATATTACAGGAAATATTTTTGACGACGCATCATTGCGAATCATGCTGGACAGCAACTGCTGGAAAATAGCGTGTTCGCGACTGCCGGTAGAAACGCCACAATTATTTACAGAACAACACGACAAATGGTTGAAGAAAAATGTTGACAAGCATCAACATCGGGAAATTTTGCTCGCCTTGAAAGGCAATTCATTGAACAGTTTGAACGGCACGAGTTATCTTTGCTCACCGGGAAGTTTGTTTTTATTTGATGAATTTGAGGAGCACGACCGCGTGTATTCCTCGAAAAATGAAGACATTGATCATTTATGGATTCACTTAGTTGAGGGTAAAATTGCCGTACGTATTGCTTCAATCAGGAATCACCGCATCGAATATTCCGGGCACGACTTAATTATTGAAAATAAAAATCTGGTCTTGTTGATGGTTGAGGTGTGGGATTCACTGAAAAGCAGTAAATTGCCTAATGCCCTGAAGCGTAAAAAATTAGTCGCGATACTTTCCTTATTCATGCTGGAGCTGGTGGAACGTGATTTAAATTACGATGGCAAAGCTGGAAGCGCAAAAACTTATCAAGCCCAGACTATTGATATGATTAAAGAACATATAATAAGTACTTCAGGCAAAAGCTTAACTATTGACAAACTCGCCCGAATAGCCGGTTACAGCAAATTCCATTTTCTACGTTTATTCAAACAGCACACCGGCGAAAGCATCCATAAATACATCAATGCCGTAAGAATTTCTAAAGTCAAAAATATGCTCAAAAATGGTTACAGCAAAAAAGAAATAGCTGAAGAATTAGGCTTTTCATGCGCGTCATCATTCTCACACTGGTTCCGGAAAAATCTGGTTAAATAGCAATTTTTAGCAACAATGATAAAGTTTAAGCAATAATGATACATTGCTTTTAAAACAGAGACGAATTATAATATTCCAGTACAATCAAATAACGGAGTGTACTAAAAATGTTAAAAGCAGGTTTCGGCAGAACAGATGTAACTCCTGAGATGGGAGTTCGCCTCGGTGGTTACGGTGTTGAGGAAAGACCGGCGGAAGAAATTTTCGACAACCTTCATTCTACCGCGATGGTAGTTGAACAAGGTGATGTTAAAGCAGTTGTTATCAATCTTGACTGGATTTGCGTCGAAGAAGATATTGTTGAAAAAATTCGTTCAGATATTAATAAGCGTACAGGGATAACAAAAGAAAATATTTCCGTCTGTACAATCCACAGTCATTCTGTGCCTAACACTTTGAATTTTTGGGGGTGGGGAAATAGTGAAGATGAATATATCGATTCAGTATTGCCGGAAATAAGCCGTTCTGTCGATCTCGCGCTTGAAGATTTGCAAGAAGTGGAAATCGGTATCGCCACTACAGAAAGCTTAGTCGGGGTTAATCGCCGCGGCATTAATGAAGATCATAAAGTCGGTTTTCGGGGAGATCCTTATGGTTCCTTTGATCCGACCATGACGGTTTTGCATTTTAAAAACAAAGCTGGCAATTCTGGTTTCATAGTCCATTACGGAGCTCACTGTACCGCGATGGGCGCTAACCGCCTGGTTTCCCGTGACTGGCCGGGAATAATGAAAGACCGCGTTGAATCACAATTCAATGCCCCGGTATTATTTTTGAACGGTGCGATAGGAGATGTCGGACCACGAACCAACAAGTGTATGGAAAATGGTTTTTCAGCTGGGGGCGGGGACGGCATTGAATCTGTTCGTGAAGTCGGCTACCGTGCGGCGACAGACGCACTAAGAGCTTTGCTTTCAATAAAGGAATGGCGCACTGATTTAAAATTGAATGTTTTAGTGGAAGATATATTTTTACCTTACGCGCCCCTGGAACCGCTCAAAGAAGTTGAAGCCGCCAAAGCCGAATGGGAACTGCGTAAAGACGAATTCGGAACTCCCATGTGCGAATATATGCATGCGTGTTCCGTTATTGAAGCGCACAAAAAAGCTCCACGCAAAGGACGTAGTTTTACACAAACAATTACTCAAATCGGTCCTGTGGCAATTGTTCCAATGCCCGGCGAAATGTTTTCAGGAATTTCATTGCGCATCAGACATCAAAGCCCCTTTCAATACACTCTGTGCTGTAGCGTCTCGAATGGTTCACTGGCTTACCTTCCAACTCGTGAAGCCCGGCATCGCGGCGGCTATGAAACATGGGTGGGCAAAGCGGTAGGGCCATATCTTCTAGCCGATAATATCGACGACGCTCTAGTTGAAGAAAACACAAAACTATTAAATAAAATAAAAGGACAAAGCAAATAATGCAGACTATCAAAACAGGAATACAGCTTTATTCAGTACGTGAACCTCTAAGCGAAGATTTCGAGGGGACTCTCCGTGCACTGGCAGACATGAATATTCAAGGTGTCGAGTTCGCATTTTTTTATGGCGGAATGGAACCTGCGGAATTGGCGGATTTTTTGAAAAAATTAAATCTCGAAACTTGCGGCATATACGAATTTATCGACAATCTTTGCGACGCGAATCATAAAGTTTATGATTACGCTGAAGCCCTTGACTGTAAATACTTGACTATGGGATTTTCGTTGCAGGAATTAAAAGCTAATCTCGCAACCTGTCTTGAAAAAGCGAAAAAAGCCTGTGCGGTAGCCAAAATTAAAAATATAACTATTTGTTATCACGCCCATGCCCATGAATTCGAAAAATTTAACGGCGAATATTATTTGGATATTTTATTAAAAGAAGTTCCTGATATGGCTTTTGAAGCAGACACAGCTTGGATAAAAGCCGGTGGCGAAGATATTGTCAACTACATGCGGAAATATGTTGACCGCATTCCCATGATTCACGCAAAAGACCTGGATGCGGACGGAAATCTTACTGAATTAGGTAATGGTGTAATTGATTTTAAAGCGGTTGTTGATTTTGCCAGAACCGCAAATGTCGAGTGGATCAGCTACGAACAGGACATAAGCAAACTGTCAGCTTTAGAAAGTGCCGAAATAAGTCTTTGCTATTTAAATGAAATAATATAGGCTATAATCAATGGGGAAAATAGATATAGTAGATGTTAGAGGTGAAATAATCATCAACAATATAAAGTTGGCATCTAAAGAAATACAATCAGGAGTCCACGATTCACACATTTTAGCTGATAATGTTCAGGGTGAAAATAGTTTATTATTTTTATATAGATCTGCAAGCAATTATCATCTAAATATTAGGAATATCTTGACTGGTGAATTAACTCACAGTTTTGATTTAATACCTGAAGGAATGGTTGGCTGGTCCCCAAGAATGTATAAAAAAGATGATGATACAATACGTTGTATGTATACAAAAAATAACACAGGCGTATTTTATCAGGATTTTTCTCTCTCAACAGCAATATTTGCCCAAGAAAAAGCTTTGCAAGTCGCTATAAAAGATGGTTCAGGCAGATATCAAAATCCTGCAGATTTGACTTTTGATAATTTTCTTCAACATATAGCAAACGTCCGTGGTATTGATTATAGAGATCCGGAATATGCTTCCTTTAGCGAAGGAAATATTTTAATGGAAGATACACAACAACTTCAATATGTTGAAGGCAAATATTATTTAAGCTGTGAAGTTCTTGCTGACAAAATGCCAAATGGGGATACGGGAGGTATTGCCTGTGCTATATGGAGCACGGATTTAGACACTTGGTACTTAAACAACCCTATAAGCATTGGAACTGATGTCGATAATCAAAGAGATCATGAAATTTCAACAACATATCTAAACGGTAAATGGCATGCTTTAAGCAGATTTAACAAATATACTGCAGGACCTCCTTCTGGTTATCGACATTATACTAGTGATGATGCAGAAACTTGGACGTTTCATGATTTGCTGTTATCATTGCCGGAACCATCAGGTGGTATTAGGCATTCTATTTGTGTAACTGATTTAAGATATGCTGATCCCAAAGGGAGCGATTCCAACAAAACAAGCAAGCAGGTTGCTTTTATGATGTATCAAAAAATTCCAAAAACTCATGCACAATATGAATATGATGAGACCAGTCATAAATTAAGGACAAAGCTTGGGTTAGTTTATACTGAGGATTTTGAAAGTTGGGTTCAAACGGAATTGAAACAAAATTCTTTGTCTGGATAACAGATTCCAGACCTGATAAAAATAATGCAATCATGGCGAAGACTACGCTACGGCATTTTCGCACGATAAAGAATTTTGTGCGGAGATTAGCTGAGTTACGGTAAATCGTATAAGTTGTAAGTGTAAATCATAATTTATCAGCAACATGTTCTATTGGAGGTATTTATTATGGAGCAAAACTCAGCAAAATAAAAAAAATATCTGAAAAAATATTTTT
>DAOWBJ010000211.1 GCA_030634125.1 Victivallales bacterium | reverse complement strand
GTTTTTCGCTGTTCGCGCCGAGTTCGACTTTTTGTTCAGAAGCATTCAGCAATTTCAAAGACTCGCCGGAGATTTTAATAGAAGTCGCTGCTTTGCCGGATTGTTTTCCCTGATTCATAATAATCGCCGAGAGAGTCGCGGTATCGCCGGTGGTCAGGAAACGCGGCAGAATCAGGCGCACGAGATAATCCTTACTTACTATTACTTCGCTTTCACCCTGCCCGACGCTGCATTTGTCCGTCATGGCCCAGGCACGGATTTTCCAGGTAGTCAGATTATCCGGCAAAGGTATCGGCAGTTCAGCCATACCGTTTTTGTCAGTTTTGAGCGCGACTTTCCACAAGATTGAATCAGCAAAATTCTTGCGGACAACCACGCTTTGCTTGCCGGGTGCCGCGCCCGCAAACTCCGCAACAGCATCCATTGACATCTTTTTACTTTTAAGCATCTCCCCGCTGCGCGTACCACCTAAAGCCGCGTTCGGCGCTAGCAAATCACCAAAAATGCCTAAAGGCTTCATCCATAATTCTTGTTTTTTGAGAACTCTATAAAAATATTTATCCAAACTGGAACGTGCCCGCATATACCAGTTTCTAGTCCATTTCCAGAAGAAAGAATTTATTTCCGGGACATTGCTCCCATTGCTTAAAATATCCAATGCTTTATCGTAAACCGTCAAGACTACATCGCCGCTTACCGGCTTGCCGTTTGAATCAGTTATTTTAATTTTCAGAGGACATTTTCTGCCGGGTTTATATTTATTTTCAGCGGTTTTCAATTCTATATTCAATATCTTCTTTTCCGGCGGAACAATTATCTGTTTAGTCACGCTGTACATCCTGCCGTTACGAACCGTCAGAGCTTCAATAAAAACGTTCGGCATATCCGAAGGTCTTATATTAAGTTCTCTAATCGCTGAACCCGTCGGCAAATTTATCAGTTTGACATTCCTAGGATTCCCGGAACCGGCGGGTCTGACAAAAAGATAAACCTTTTGATTTGAATCCGCGCTGTTTATCATTATATAGGCGGTATCGCCAGGTTTATAAGTCTTTTTGTCCGTTATTATTTCCAGTGGCATACTAGTAATTTTTACGGGATTTGTAACTCCTTTGCCGATAACCCTGATTATCAGGTCATTAGTTATTGAATTATTCTGCGTGTCGGTTACTTCTGTCCTTGCCAGATAGTGCCCGACTTTTTTCAGTCTGAATTTTATCTTCGCGTCTTTGCTGGTTTTATCGCCGTTCCAACTTTTAATTTTTGTTTCTACCGGGGATTTTTTATCATCATAAGTTATTTTAAATAAATCAACGGTATATTTGCCCGAGACTTTTTTGTCATTGGAGCTCATCGCAGAGATGCTGAAATCAACAACATCGCCAGTCCGGTAAAATCCTTTGTTCGTTCCGCAGTATACCCTGAAAGCTTTGCAGGCGGCGATAACAGTCCCCTGCCCGACTTCCGTATAACGTGAGCTGTCTGTAACTTCGGCAGTAACTTTATATTCCGAATCCTCATGATTGAATAAAGCTTTCGCCAATGCTGTATCGACAGTAAAAGTTAATTCACCATTTGCGTTGGTTGTTCCGATGTTATTGACCACCAGTTCAGTTGGTGTACGGCTCTGCCAGCTTCTGTAAATATAACAAGCGCTAAAAACACAGGCGTTCCGGCCATATAGCCAGTCCCATTTGTAGAATGGTATATAAAACCTTGATTTTGATGTGCGGTAAACTTTATACCTGACCTTGGCATTGACAACAGGCGCGCCGAACAAATAATCAGCTTTAATAGTTATCGGGATTTCATTTCCCAGCATAAGCGGTTTTCCCGGCATCGCGACTTTCACTTCATATTCCGGTTTGCGGTATTCTTCAACACGGAAATTTATATGTCCGCCGAGTCTGTCCAGGGATATTGAATACGAACCCAGGTCCGCGTCATCCGGGAGTTTAAAGGAGGAATTAAAAGCACCGTAATTATCCAGTCTGAATTCTTTTTCGAGAAGTTTTTTCCGAGGCGAACGAACTATTAATTTAACTTTTCTTCCGGCAAACTCACCAATAAAATTGTCTCTTCCATAGCCGACCGTACGCAGCCAGTAGTTAAAATTGACAGTTTGTCCCGGCTTATAAATCGGGCGGTCGGTAATCGCGTAAACTTTACGCCGTTTATTCATCTTCTGAGAATGAAAACGCCGATTATAAAAACTGGAAAAACCCAAAACTCCAAAATTATCCTCTATACTCGCTTCAATCATAGCTTGTCCGCATTTCTGCAGCTTGGCGGTCTCGACAAAAACCATTCCATTAGCATCGGTTTGAGTGAAAAATTCATTAAAAGTATAGGTGTATCTTTCGCCTTGCTTCCCGCGTAATTTTTCGTCACGGATATACTCGGACTTAAAACCGAAAAAATTCAATCGGCAATAGTCCAGTGGTTTCCCGGTCAAAGCGTCTGTTACAATATAAAGCTTGCCGCCGTTCGCGTCGCGTTCGATTATCGCTGTATTTGACAACCACACAATAATCCGGCTGGTATTACCGTCTTTAGCGCTTACTTCGAGGAAATATACTCCCGCTTCGCTCACGGGAAGCTTTAATTGAATCGTTTTATCAAAGTGTTTATCAAGCGGTTTCAAAACTTTATCCCATTCCTCCACATCCTTACTAAGATAGCGTTCGCCTTGCTTTTTGAGCAGCCAGTTGCCAATCTGACTAGGCTGATATCCGAGTTCAAACATTTCTTTGCGGCTTTTCGCGTCCTTGAGATATTTCTTCATATCTTCGAGGAAAGTCTCAATTTTCACTTTAGTAAGTTTACATGATACCTTTCTGGCATTTCTGAATTTCAAATTAACGACAGGTTTCACTCCGGCAGGAAAAGTTTTGCTGCCAGGCAATTCCACCCAGTTCCCGGTAATTTGATTTAATTGCTTAATATATTTTCCCTTGACTTGAGCTCTTTTTATTACTTCCTTTAAAGCATTGGCAGCTTTGATATACTGTCGGCGATTCTTATAAATCATGGCAAGCATAGAAAAATTTTGTTCTTCCTTATACATCTTTATATAGTTGCAATCATCCGGCAGTTTTATTTTTCGCACGCCGGTAGCCAGCTTGGCAATAGTTTCATCATCCTTCAAGAGATGTATAGCGTAAGGACCCGTTTTGACGGCTTGTATTTTACTGCGCATATTGTACGCGATAGTCTCAACGCTGAATTGTGATCTAAAAAATTCAGCAAGGGTGCTTTGAGAGGCAGAAGAATTTTTCACCGCCCGGCGCCAGCGTTCACCATCATTAACAGAATCTTTTAAACTCACGGACAAATGATAAAATACCGGCTTGCCGTCAGCACCGACCGGAGCTCCATATCTTTGATGACCATAATAATAATTTTGTTTTTCATAATCCGGCAGTTTCTTTAAATCAGTTAAATACTGTAATTTCCATTTTTGATTATATTCCCTACCCCATATTATTATAAATCTTAAGGCATTATAAAACTTCTTGTCTTGAGTCTTTTGGGAAACACTAAAGAGTAATCGCAAAGCTTCAACCCGGTCGCGTTCCAGGCTGGAAACCCGTTGTCCACCGCCCCGGTGATAACCACGCTCAAATTTTCCGGCAATAATATATCCGAAATCAGAAACTCGTCTTTTCGATTGAGCCAAAGTAATTGCCATTGCGGGATTTTTGCCGTATTTCTTTGCGACCGCCGCAAAAAGTCTGTCAAATTCTTTTTCCAGTCGAGCTTTTTTTAAACAGTAAACCGCATTTGAATAAGTAGTTGGATTGACTCTGTATTCAAGAATAATTTTTTCATAGAGCAAAAAAGCATCTTTCCAGTTTTTATTTTTGTACTCTGTGTCAGCTTTTTTCTCCAGCACAGACCAGTTCCCGGCGGCGAAAGTTGAATATGAAACGACAATAGCGAAGATTAAAACAGTAAACAGTTTTTTCATTTTGATACCTCATATCTTTTATCTATATGACACACAAATCACTCTTCTATTAGAATTATTATACACCAATAATATTTAAGACCAAATGTTTTTTGAAAAGATTCAATAAGTATACTATATTACAGCATATTATAAATAAGTAAATTAAGGAATAGTAAAATTGTCTGAAAAGAAGAAGAAAAGTTTTCTATTTCTGGTTACCCGGGATTTAATAATTGCCGGAATCGCCCTGACTGGTGTAATTATTTTCAGCAATATCGCGACCGAAAACGGCTCCGCGAAATATGTGTATGAAGATGTGGATAAAATTC
>DAOWBJ010000214.1 GCA_030634125.1 Victivallales bacterium | reverse complement strand
TTGCACTATCACCTTTAGCTAATTGCTCACGTAACTCACCCATGCGAGAGCCAAATAATGGTTGTGCTTTTGCTCGTTGATTCTGCTTCCAGTATTTCCGTGCGTTCAGTTTTCCTGAAAAAATATTTTTCAATGCCAGTGCGTGCTTTTGAACCTTTTCTTGCTTGTTCCTAAGATAAGGTTTTAGTTGCTCAATTAGTTCTTCCCGTTGATCCTTTGCGCCCCAGGCAATCCGCCCGGTATCGTTGGGATCATCGGTGGTCATGGCAATGTCAACTAATGTTTTGAGAATCGCCAGCGTTTTTGGTTTGACTACCGAAAGACCAAAATATATTGCATAATGGCGTTCTCCTTTATTAGGATTGGCTGTCGCATGATACATTAGTTCGATTGCCAGTGGATTTTGTTTTTTTATATTCCAAATATATTTTTTACCTATGCGTGCGAGAACCAGTGTACGATGATTCCTTATATTACGAAATCCTTTCCGCACAATCTCCAGATACTCTTCAGTGTTGTTGATTCCTTTGTATCTGTTTTTAATCAAAAGATCTAATCGTTTTCCGGCCTCAGGGTCATTCGGGAAATATCCTTTGAAATCTGGAGATTGAACAGGATTGTTGCTTTGCCATGCAAAATGAGAAGTTTTGTTTTTCTCCTCAGCATTAACACTAACAACTGATAACAATAGCAAAAAAGCGATTAGATATTTAAACATTATATTCCCCCTCTTCAAAATGATTTATATAAAAATCTATTTTAACATTTTTTGAATTTCTATTTTGAGTGTTGGCAAATGATCATGAACTGTACTCCAGATTACTTCTTCATCAATTATGTCATAGCCATGGATTATTCTATTGCGCATGCCGATGATTGCTTCTTTGTTTTTAATTTTAATTTCAGGATTAAGCTTAGAAATCCGGTACATTGCTTCGCCGATTATTTCAAACTCCCGCTCGACAGCGCGTCTAAGCATTTTGTTTTCCTGATAGATTTCAAAGCTTGCATTTTTAAGGTAACTTTCGATTGCTTCAATAGATTCTTTAATATCAAAGAGGAATTTATTAATTTTATTCTCCATACAGCAAAACCTTGGTTTGGTTTATGGACTCAATAAAATATGGATTTTTGATATATTTTTCAGTTATAAGGTCAATTGGTCTTTCGAACATGCTTTCAAATTCTTTAATCATTGTAAAATAATTATCAGCATATCCCTTGAGAGGTATAGACTTAAAAGAAACCAATAAATCAATATCACTTGAGTTAGTTAATTTATCAGTAGACGCAGAACCAAAAAGAAAAAGATTTTTAACTTTGTGTTTTATACACAATGATTTTATCTCATCAATATTTTCAGTAATAATCTTATTCATATCTTTCCCGTTTTAGGCGGCTACATGTTTTACTTAAGGCAATGTAGCCACGGCTGTCCCTGGCCGTGTTTTCTACAAGGTCGCTAGTAGGTAGTTTACATGTCAAAATTCAAAAATCAAATCCATTGTGTTTTTTGAAATCATAAAATTTCAGTATTTACCAGTGCTTTCCGCATGTTTTCCGGAGAAGTAAAAAGGTGAGAATTCCATCCTTCGCGCTGACCACCCTCGATATTAGCTGGACAGTTATCGACATAAAAGACTGGTTTGCCGTATTCATTCTCGAAGGCTTTATACATTGCTTTATCAGGCTTCTTGACACCTACTTCATAACTGAAGATACAACCCGTAATCATATTTGCAAAAGAAAGATTGCGGTAAACCTCCTGCATGTGAATTTCAGAGGTATCGGAAAAAAACACCAGTTTACAGCCGGCGTCAACAAGTTCCTGTGCCAGTTTCGGCATGCCTTCGATTGTCTGTCCGATTATCATCGCCCATGCAGTTCGTAATTCATGTTCGGAAAATCTATTCTCTGTAAGATAACGAATAACATTCGTCCACTCGACACTGGTTATAATTCCTTTTTCCAGCATATCCGTCGCGGCAGTAAATTCCACTGGCATATCTGCCGGACTCGTTATTCCCAAAGTCTTCAAAGCTTTTTCAAAATGTAACTTAAGACATACTCCGCCAATATCTAAAGCAATAACTTTAAGCATTAAGTCCTCCTTAGTATATATATATATTAATCGTTTTTAACGTTTTTTGCAAGCTTTATTTGCTTTTTCCACTTCCAGGCTATAACTTTCCCTATAATATCTTAACAATCAAAAGGAGCAATTATGAACAAAGCAGTACACATCGCAAAAGTTGCCGGCAGTATTATTGTAGTATTAACTATCATTTTCCTGATACTCGCAAAAGGCTTTATCGGGAAAAATAACGTTCAGGATTTCCAGATAATCCAGTCCATTAGAGGTAATATAGAAATCAGAACCGTTGGTGGTTATTATACTAAATTATTCCCTAAAATATGGACTTACCCGAAAGTGGTTAATGTGTTCTTCTCCGCCGACGCGCGTGAAGGTTCCCCGTCTGATGAATCCATTTCAGTTCGTTTCAAAAATAAAGGAACCGGACAGTTCAGTACACGTGTAACTTACCGCCTGCTTGGACCTAAAGAATCCGTAATGAAAATGCACGAAAACTGCGGTGGAAATACTGAAATCGCAGATGGCATTGTTCTTTCCAAGCTCAAAGAAATAGCCCGTGTCGCGGCTTCACAAATGACTTCTTCAGAAGCGATTGAACAGCAGGAAAAATTTATTGCCGGTATCAGAAAACAATTCGTCGGCAACATATCTCTCAAAGGAATGGGAATCACTGTTGACAAAGTCGAGCTTACTGATTTGAACTTTGATACTGATACACTTGCGCTTTTCAAAGCACAGCAAAAAGCGATCCTGCTCGGTAAACAAGCTGAATCAAAAGAAATTCAGTACAAGATGGAATTGAAAGAAACAATGGCGAAATACAAAAAACAAATCGCCGAAGAAAGCGGGAAGGCGGAAATGAAAAAAATGACAGCTGTTACCGATGCCCAACGCGAAAAAGAACTTGCCGAAATCTCCGCTAACAAGAAGGTTTCTGTTGCTGAATTTGAAAAGAAAGAAGCCCTCATAAGACAGCAAAAACTTGTCGAAATGGCTGAATTAATGAAGCAGGAAGCTCTCGTAAAAGCCAAGCAGAAAGAAGAAATCGCTCAAATAGAACTTATTCAAGCAAGACTTGATGCTCAAAGCAAAATCGCGCTTGCCGAAGCCCGGCAAAAAGAAATTCAACTGTCCGGTGCTATCACCGAAAAAGAAAGAGTCCTCGCTGAAATCCTCGCCGGCAAACAGGTTGCCATCGCAAAAGCTTACGGTACGGCTATTGCCGGAGCGACATTCCCGAAAACTATAATCATGGGTTCCGGAAAAGATTCCGGCGATGCTGGTCTATTCAAAATGTGGATGATGTCAATGATTGACCGGAAGAAAACAGCAAGCGCGACTAAGTAATTCAACATAGAGGAATGATCATTATGAAAAAACTCTTTATCGGAATGTGTTTCTTGCTCATGTTAAACGGATTCAACGCTTTTGCTGTACAGAAAAGTGCTTTGCCTGTGGTGGAAATTAAAACATCTATGGGAAATATCAAAATCGAACTTTATCCTGACAAAGCTCCATTGACCGTGAAAAACTTTTTGATGTACGTAAAGAAAAAGCGTTATGATGGAACAATATTTCACCGGGTTATCCCGAATTTCATGATTCAAGGCGGTGGTTTTGATAAAAATCTAGATAAAATGAAAAATGAAAATCCTGTTAAGAACGAGGCAGACAATGGTCTCGGCAACAAACGCGGTACAATCGCCATGGCGAGAACCCCCGTCATTGACAGTGCCTCCAATCAATTTTTCATTAATCTGGTAAATAATACTTCCCTGAATCACAGAAACAAAAGAAATTTTGGCTACTGTGTTTTCGGCAAAGTCATTGCAGGAATGGATGTGCTTGATAAAATCGGCAAAGTCAGAACAACAAGCCAAAAGCATTATAGAGACGTTCCCGAAAAACCGGTAATCATCAAAGAAATAGTCAAAGTCAATTAAAAATTCGTACTGTTTTCGTAAATTATCAGCGCCTTGGCATAATCACAGCCGGGCGCTAATCTTACTTTGTGCGGGACGTTTGCGGCTAGATATAAGGTGTCGCTGGCATTCATTCGCTTGCAGGT
>DAOWBJ010000079.1 GCA_030634125.1 Victivallales bacterium | reverse complement strand
AACAGGATAAAAGAAAAATCTTGTCAATTGCGCAAGTTTTTTTTAGTAATCCCCGAGGGATTAAATTTAAATAGCCACAGGTAAAACCTGTGGTTTGAAGCAGTAAAATGCACCAACCCCGAACGGGGTTGAACAACTGATTGATCATCAAGGAGATTACAGCATGTTCAAAAGTAAAAAGTTTATTGTTTTTTTAATTGCCGCCTTAGTGGGGATTACATTTTGCCGGGCCGCGAAAGAGACCAGGCTCATCAGGGGGCTTGAAGACGACGATACTGAAATAGAAAAATTTTCATGGTTTGGAATTGGATTTTTTTCTCCCGCGCAGCTGCCTGACGAAGAAACTGAAATCAAGGTCTTCCGTTTTTCAACCATATACACATATAATAAAGCGGTAAACGGTCTTGATCTTGGTCTCATCTGCTATTCAGGTAATGCTAATGGATTTCAAGCTGCCTGGTCGAACCATACATCCGGCATTATGAATGGATTAACCATAGGTCTTTTCAATATCGCAGAAGTCGAAATGAACGGAATGCAGTTAGGTATTTATAATCGGGGCGGGTCTGATAGTGAAGATAACATAGCAAGCAAATCTGCCAGTTCTGTTGGTACTCAATGGGGATGGGCAAATTGTGCTGATGCTGTTTTTACAGGCTTCCAGTTCGGTATTACCAATGTTTCCACTACTCTTTTCAAAGGATTGCAAATTGGCGGTGTAAACATCGCGCAGGAGCCGGACAAAAAATTTGAGGAATTTCAATCAAAGAAATTCAAAAAGAACAAAGGCAAAAATTCATGTTTACAGATTGGATTGGTAAACTTTAATCCCAATGGATTTCTCCCCGTAACCTTGCTAGTTAATTTTTAAATAAAAAAGCCGGATGTAACGGCTCCGTGGTTAAGCGGCGGACTATGCGCAGGCTGAGCCTGAACGTAGTGAAAGGCAAAACGCTTATCACCCATCACAATGGGCGAAATTTAAGCCCTTTTGGCGCATTAGACCAATTCCGCTCTCGAATAGCGAGGCTTTTAAAATATAGCAAAGCAATATTTTAAAAGATGCGAACGTTCGAGTTCCTCATAACCTCAATAATGTTTTCTCAGTTGTAATATTCGCAATTTTCCGTTTTCAACTAAGTACACCATGCGGTTGGATTTGTCTATTCGTCTTGACCAGCAACCGCCTAACAAATGTTTTAAAGGTTCAGGTTTTCCAGTTCCTTCAAATGGAGTTTTTAGGCATTCTTTAATTAAAGAATTGATTCGCTTTAAGGTTTTTTTATCCTGCGTCAGCCAGTATTGGTAATCTCCCCATGCATTTGGAGTAAAACTTACTTCAAGCATTTTCAATATCCTCTAATTCAGCAAGTGTTTTAGTAACAAAATTGCCTTTTTGAGCATCTTCAAGAGATTTCAAAAGCCGAGCCGCATTAACAGGATTCTGTAGCAAAGAAGCGGTCTCTTCCATTGCCTCATAATCCTCAAGAGAAATCATGACAACAGAAGGATCTCGTTTTTTGGTAATAATAACCGGATCATGATTATCGCAAACACTTTCCATAGTGGATGCTAAGTTAGAGCGAAGTGCCGAGTATGATAATGCATTCATAAAATATATTCCTTTTTTTGTTGTACATTATATTGTACAACAACAAGAAAGCTTTGTCAAGTCCTAAATTATAAAAAAAGTATTATTTCTTAGCCCTCTTTTCAGCCTTACGCCATAGTTGCGGTTATCGCGCTAGCATCTCTATAACACCAGGTAAATGATGTAATATTACTAAACCGATTATTATTAAAAAAACAACTAGAATAAATATCCCAAATGTTTTCTCTTTCTTTTTCGTTCTAATACAATAAATAGAATAACCTATAGGAAATGCTAAAAACATCGCAAACATTATTTCTCTTTTCCCTAGGGGAGAATACAAACATGTCAGTATGCCGAAGTCAAAAAAAACGAGGGAAAAATATCCCATATGATATTTTAAATTCGCCTTTGCCACGGATTTAACCACAAGCGGCAAAACTAAGAAAGTAAATAAAATTAAGATATACATCCAACCTACATCACCATCAATGTAGTTTTTACTGAAAAGTACTATAAACCTATCCATGCCCCTCCATAATATTATTATACCATTTAAACTAAGCAGATGTTTAAGGAATAGCAAATGAAAAAGCGTTTGGAATTTGAGCTTTATTATGTTTTTTTTGTGAATTAAGTGTGGAGTGGGAAACGCTGGCGCGGGAAAGATTTAGCTGTGGGTGGCTCGAACGCTCGCATCTTAAAAAAATAGCGTAAGCTTATTTTTTGAAGCCTCGCTTTTCGAGAGCGGAATTGGTCTAATGCGCCCTCCTTCGGATGGCTTAAGTTTCGACCGTTGAGACGGTCGACAAGCGTTCCGCCGCTTGACCGCGTCCGAGGACGCCTCGGCGCGATTGTATTTTTTTAAATCTTCTCTACTGACGCACCTTCGCCAATCGCACATTTAATGATCTGCGGCTCATCCCCGGTCTGGAGTTTGAACGCTGTTGCCAGGCGTTCGGCGTAGGTGTCGGCCTGTGCTTCTTCAACCAGATGGATGGAGATTCCGCCGAAACCACCGCCGCTTAAACGGGCTCCCAGGCAACCCGGGATGGATTTGGCTAATTCAACCAGATAATCAAGACGTTTAGTACTGTTTTCAAAATTCAGCCTTGAACTTTCATGCGAGTCGAAAAGAAGTTGACCGAAAGCTTTGATATCGCCTTTCTCAAGATATTCAACACCTTGGATTACGCGTTCGCATTCGCCGACGATGTGTTTGGCGTGGAGATATTCGCGACGAGTTAAAAGTTCTTTGTTCGCCTCGAGGCGCTTCATGGAAACATCGCGCAAAGCTTTGATTGAATTGTCCGCGGCATGTAATTTGGCGGCGGCACTTTCGCAGTCCTGACGGCGTACGTTATATTCGGAATCCACTAAATCATGTTTTTCCATTGAATTGGCAACTACAAAGACATAACCGTGTGGTAATTTAACTGTTTTGACGACTTCGTTGATACGGAAATCCGACATGATCAGCGCGTCTTTTTCGCCGTAGATTGAACTGAACTGATCCAATAAACCGGTGGAAACTCCGAGATAATCGTTTTCGACACCTTGCCCGATTTTGGCCCATTCAGTTTTATCCAGCTCGATATTGAAAATTTCTTTCAGAGCGAAACAAAATCCCACTTCCATTGCGGCTGAACTGCTCATTCCAGCCGACAAAGGTACAGTGCTGTTCATGACGACATCAACTCCGTCGACTGAAATATCACGTTTGTTCAATTCCCAGATAACGCCTTTTAAGTAATTCGCCCATTCGCCGGACTTTGGATTGTCGAGTTCATCCAGAGAAAATGACGCTTCGCTGTCGTATTTGTAATCTTTTACGCGGCAAATCTTTTTATCTTTAGCCGGAGCGACCGTGAATGACGTATGTTGTTCCACAGCGCAGCTCAGGACGACTCCTTCATTGTAGTCGGTGTGATTGCCTAAAATTTCCAGACGTCCCGGGGCTTTTGAAATTACGCTTGCTTTACGGTTGAAAAATTGCTGAAAAATATCTATTTTTTGCGGCATGAGTTAACCTTCTGTTTCAGATTCGATAATAACTTGCAAAGTGTGGCATTCGTTCGGAGCTAATGTCCTTGCGTCGCTTTCGGCGTTAGTTGTTTCAACGCAGACCATTTTATGAAATTCATTGTCGCCGAAATCAGGCATCCTCTGAGCTTTGGCATCCCATGGATTCCAGACCACCGTCGAACGGCTGCCGGTTTTGCGGACTTTTATTTTACGTTTAAATCCGGGGTCATCAATGATGCAGGTATCTTCGGTGTCTAGATATACTGAATCCGTTTCGGCGGTGAAACTGATGTCTCCGAGTTGAACGTGAGTTGTATTGTCCAGAGTATCAATAAAAGTTTTGCCGTCCAGACCGCTGATTTTTATGTTGGAAATATCACTGATATTGAAATAACTGTGTAAAGCGGCACTGTATGACAAATCTTTTTTGCCGGTATTGTCAATAATCAGAGCCACGGACAATTTATCGTTGACTTCGACACGTAATTTAACCAGAAAATCATTGCTTTTAAATTCATCCGTAATCAATCCGGGAGTCAAGGCTAATTCCAGAAAAGTCGCTCCGTCCCCGCAGTTCCCGCCGGCGATGGGTTCCCAGGTGAAAATTCTCGCGAAGCCATGCGACGGCATGTCGGGATTTTCAGGATGTCCGCCAAACCACGGCCAGCATATCGGAATACCGCCGCGTATAGGTTTTCCCTGCTCAAAATAACTTTTTTCACTCATCCACAAAACCGCTTTCTGACCTTTCGGAATGAAGCTCATCAAGTGCGCGCCGTGCAAAGCTATTTCGGCTTTGCCCATAGGGTTATTCAGTTCTGCGCAGGCCAGGCCGTGCGAATCGGTATAAAAGCGAATCCCGGGATTGCCGAATTCCTGATTAAGTTCTTGAACAGTTATCATTCTATTATCCTGTATTCATTTTTGCATAACTTGAAACATAGAATTTAAGTGATTTAATGAAAAAAGCAAAGATTATGAGAAATACTTTAGTTTTTTTTGTTTTTTATGCTAATAATAACTTAAGGTTTAACTTTAAAAACGGATACGCGCAATATGAATTTAGAAACCTGTCGTTTATGGCAAGTGCATTTTGAAATTGTCGGGAAACTGGACAATTTGCCTTATCCCGGCGAAATAGTCAGGGAAGTGCAGGATAAATCATATTACATCGATTGCAGCAAACGCCCTGAACATCGGGGAGGACAATTGGCGTATACTTTATCAGGTGAAGGACGTTTCAAAATTGGCGATAAAGTTATTCCTATGTTGCCCGGAATGGCTTTTTTGCAGAATCATAATGATGCGCGCAATGCTTACTATTACCCTGAAAACGGAACAGAGCCATGGCATTTTATCTGGATAAGTTTTTTTTCATCCGGTGTTGAGGCAATGGTTAAAGATATTACGGATGCCTATGGACAAATATATCATATTCCACAGGAAGCAAACTTGGTAAAAATCCTTTTTGACTACGAAAATCACAGTAGTTCACTACGTTTTATGTCGCCGTTTGCGGGGGCGCGTTTAGTTATGGACATCTTAGCTGATTTAGGGAATTATACATTGCCGGAAGAAAGTAGAAAAAAAGTACCGACACGTTTAATCAAACATGCTCAGGAATATATCCATAATAACATTGATAAAACTATCAACATTGAAGATGTCGCGGCTGAATGCGAAGTTTCCCGCGAACACTTATCGCGGGTTTTCAAGGAGCAACTAAGCGAATCGCCGTCAAGCTATTTGAGTAAACGCCGGATAAGGCAGGCTTGCCGCCTGTTGGTTTCGACCAATTTGAGCGGCAAAGAAATTGCCGGCAGAACAGGGTATGACAGTGCGGTCAGTTTTAACCGCACTTTCAAGCGAATCACAAAAATGACTCCCGGAGAAGTAAGAAGACAGGGTTATTCGCCGCAAATACTCTGAAAGCCGGTCCGCGTTAAACGCCGCGTCAATGGAGTTTCGTTATTTTCTGAAGCTGGGACCGCAATTCGGAAAGTACAATCAGTCGCTAAGGCTTTGCGGTTTGCCCAGACAAATAATTCCATCAAATCCCATGCGTCCCAATGCAGAAAATTTTTCTTGGTACTGCGGTCAAGATGATTTTTCTGATTACAAATATGCGCCTGGGTATTTGCCAAAACTATGTCCGCGTTTTCGTTATTGGCAATAATGCCGCGCAGGGTTTGACGCAGTTTTTTTCTGCTGAACATTGAGTGCATGCAAGAATGTTTGGCGCCTTTTTCGACGAAATCCGCCATATCAATAGTGATTTGTTCTCTATCTGACGACATTTCCAAAGCTGGAGCTTCCGACCAGGCGAAATACCATTTGAAACGCCATGTGCGCCGCTCTACTTCGGGAGCATCCTTGCTTTCGGTATCGAACAATATTGGCGTTCGGACTATTTCTACGGAGTCTTTATCGGCGCAAACGCTGAATTTCGCGGAACAATTAGCGAGATCGCCGGCGATTCCCCAGCGCCACAAATCATCACCGCTTCCTATTTCAAAACGTTTGCCGTCCTGAGATTCCAGAATGACCGCGAGAAATGGATATGATTCATCAAATAAAACCTTGTTTGTTTCTCCGTTCAGTTCAATCCACTCCAGTTGAGGAAAACTTTTTCCCGCGCCGGGAATTGCAAGGACAGCTATTCTGTTCCACGGGCCAGGCAGAGACATGCTGTCGACGGTCAATTTTTCCGCGGCGGCGTGCTTGCCGGGGTTTATGTCCTGAATAACACGCGCGAAACCATCGGTGAAGTCAAAATCCCGATCGATTTTTGGTTCAGAGCCGAATGGAATCAAGTTTGAGACATTGTAGCTGAGCGAAAGTCCGTCAATTTTTTGATGAATACGAGCTTTCTTCGGCAAGCATTGTGCCTCGGATTGTTTATTAATTTGTACCGGTTTTAAATCCAGCATGAGGCGGTCGCCCAGATAAAAACGCATAAGAGTTTCTTCCGCGAGTGAGAATTCCGCACGCCATGCATCTGTATTAATTGTCGTCTGATAGTTTACTTTCATTAAATCACTTCAAATATTTTGTTAATGTCTTTATGCGGTACGTCTTTAGGAGCAGCGTTGGCGTAACCCAGGGGACTAATTGCCAGTACGTTCCAGGGATCTTTAACTTTGAGGACGGCGTTCATTTTTTTGATTTCATAAGCGCAAATCCAGCAGGTTGCCAGTCCTTCAGCAGTTGCGGCCAAAACCAGATGCTCCATGGCAATTCCCACATCAATATCAACAGCTGGATTACCTTCAAAACGCTGCCAGCATTGTTTGTTGTTACCGATAATAACGGCTATAGCCGGAGCTTCAGCAAGCCATGGTTGAGTATAATTAGCGGCGATTTGCGCACGCAATCCGGGATCTGTTACAAGTTTAATTTTCCAGGGTTTCATATTACAGGCGGACGGGGCGAAGTATACGGCTTCAGCGATACGCTGTATAGATTCTTCTGGAACCGGGTCATTTTTATAACTGCGAATACTCCGGCGTTTTTTAAGTACATCATAGAAATCCATAATAATCTCCTTATTAAATTAATTAAGTTTGACTACTATATGATAAATATGCTAAGAATCAAGCGGGAGAAATTTATTTCAATTATTT
>DAOWBJ010000281.1 GCA_030634125.1 Victivallales bacterium | reverse complement strand
CGACAGCGGACTTGATAATGCCGCGTCCGGGTGTTCCGGCTTCGGTTATGCCTAAATGCAAAGGATAATCCGTTTCATTCGCAAACCGCCGGCACGCCGCTAAAGTCAGAGGCACATCGGAGGCTTTTAAGGATACTTTGATCTGATTAAAGCCGTAAGCTTCAAGTTTTTGGCATTGCTCAAGAGCACTTTGAACCAAAGCTTCAGCAATGATAGTTTCCTCATCGCTGCCGGATTTGCGCAGCTTTTCCACAAGTTTGCCGGAGATGCTGCCGGAATTTGATCCAACACGAATTGGAATTCCAGCGTTCCCGGCGGCTTCCGCAACTTGCCGGATGCGGTCTTCACTGCCTATATTTCCAGGGTTGATGCGTACGCCGTGAACCCCGGAAGCAATAGACTCGAGAGCCAGAAGGTAATCAAAATGAATGTCAGCGATTACTGGAATCGGGCTTTGGGCAACGATTCCCTCCAGAGCTTTCGCGGCAGTCATGTCAGGCACCGCTAAACGGATGATTTCACAGCCGTTTTCGGCTAAAGTCTTGATTTGCGCGAGGCTCTTCTGAACATCGCGCGTATCCGTAGTAGTCATCGACTGAACGGAAACCGGCGCGCTTCCGCCTATCGCTACATCACCGACTTTAATCTGTTTTGACTGGCGTTTCTTTAACATCTTTTTTCTCGATAACAGGTTTTTTTACCGTCTGTCCCGGATCAAGCTTCGTTTGCCAGGTCTTGGGCATGTTTCTTAAAACATCAAAGTATGTAACGTATATCATTAAGCTAATCAGTAAAAAGATAAAGATAAAAGTTAAAGCTTTTATGATTCCCTCATGCAGAGGCTTGCGAACTATTATTTCGATTAACGCCAAAGTCATGTGCCCGCCGTCAAGTACCGGCAAGGGAAGCAGATTGAATATCGCCAGAGCAAAAGAAACCAGTACCACAAAATATAAACCAAAACGAATAGAGCCGGTTTTAACCGACCTGTACAAAGTAGTAGCTAAACCTATAGGACCGCTGAGGTTTCGTGGTTTTATCGCGCTTTTTTGTCGGGTCGCTCCAGCCTTGTTCATGAAAAAGACACCGAGACCGCGTAAAGATTTATAGCTCATATCAATTACATTCGTAAACTGCTGCCATGGAGTCGGGTGGTCAAGAATCATCAAACTAACGCCAATTTCATAGATTTGCCGTTGGACGGCAGCCAGTTTTATATCTAAAGTCTTATCACCGCGTTTAACCTGCATGATGAAAGGAGTATCCTTTAAAGGTTTTATAATATCCTGAAAAGCCTTGAAATCAGCAATTTTTTCACCATTAACTTTTTCAATAACATCACCAGCTTTTACACCCGCCAGCACAGCCGGCGCATTTGAAACAGTCATAAATACTTTTAAAGGAAGAGCTTCAGGAACAAAAAATACACCTATCAAATAAATATCTTTTACCATTTCCATTGCTTTTTTGTGCAAAACAGGTTTGACGGGAGCGAGTTTGACATTTTCGCCGTCACGGTCAACTATAATATTAAGGTTTTTTCCGTTGGAATAATTAATCATTCCGAAAAATTCATCATAATTTTCTATGCGTCTATCGTTGATGCTGACAATTACATCACCATCTTTCATACCTGCCAGAGCAGCGGGAGAATCTTTAAGTGGAAACATTTTTATTGGTATTTTCGCCTGAAAATACGGCCATGGCATTTTTTCAAATTTCATTGCTTCAGGCGCGTTCGGATTTTGTTTCGGAACGTAGGATATTTCCATATTTTTGCCGTTACGATTGACGTCTAATTCCACTTCTCCGATTGTTAAAATAGTTTTGAAAACAAATTCTTTCCAGGTGCAGAAGAAGGTTTTATCATTGAGCTTGAAAATCTTATCACCTTTGCGCAAACCGGCTTTAAATTCCGGTCCGGCTTCTTCGATAGAAGCAACTGTAATCTCACGCATTTTCGGGCTGTCCTGCGGTACTCCCATATACCAAACTACACAACCCAGAGCGAGACCGAAAAGAATATTGAAAAAAGGTCCGGCAAAAGCACTCAGCAAACGATGTATCGGTTTGGCGGGAGGTAATTCCTTACCTTCAGCAGTATGAGGGACTTCAGTCGAGTCAATTTGCGGAATATCCACATATCCGCCAAAAGGCAGCCAGCCGATACGGTAATCAACTCCGCCGATTTTTCTACCCCAGGCTTTTTTAAAGCCGAGCGAAAAAGCGTTTACATGCAGACCGCACAGTTTTGCTGTCAAAAAATGACCTAATTCATGGATAAAGACACAAAATCCAAGGAAAAATATCACAAATAACACGCAGCCAACAATTTCAAGTATGTTCAAAAAAGCTTCCATTAATACTCCCTGTTTTAAATATTGAACATCGAACATCGAACATCGAACATCGAACGTCCAACATCGAATGACTTTGTAAAAGTCTATTAATTAATAATTTTTGTTATTCCCTTAATTTCTTTTTTTAAAAAAAATTCAACGTTCGATGTTCGATGTTCGATGTTCGACGTTCATTTCTTTAGCTGTCTTTCTTGCCCAGGCATCCGCCCGCAAAACCGTTTCAATATTACTTTGTTTCTCTGTCTTATGCTGTTTCATAACTCTATCTATGATAACCCATATTTGCGGAAAGGCAATCTCTCCTTTGCTAAATCTTTCTACAGCTGCCTCGTTTGCGGCATTCATAACCGCCGGCATAGTTCCGCCCTGACGTAAAGCTTCGTAGGCAAAATCCAGAGCTGGAAATTTTTTCCTGTCCGGCGCCGAAAAGCTTAAAGTTCCGCATTCAACCAGATTTAAGGGCTTCATGCTGTTAGCTATGCGTTTCGGATAAAGCATCGCGTACTGAATCGGGAAACACATATCCGGCTCAGACATTTGCGCCAATACACAACCGTCAACAAGTTCGATCATTGAATGAATAATCGCTTCGCGATGAATAAGTACGTCAATTTTTTCCGGCGGCAGATCAAACAAATATCCGGCTTCAACAACTTCTAAAGCTTTGTTCATCATACTCGCGGAATCAATCGTAACTTTCGCGCCCATGTCCCAGGTCGGATGCGCCAAAGCGTCCTCGTAAGTCGCCGCGTCTATTTCAGCCTGCGTGGAATCCCGGAAAGCTCCTCCGCTCGATGTTAAAATTATTT
>DAOWBJ010000243.1 GCA_030634125.1 Victivallales bacterium | reverse complement strand
TATATTGCGCCGGAGAACCGGCGAAGATAACTTTACCGCCCTGCCTGGCAAATTCAGTCAACAGCTTAAGCGTAGAAGCTCGCACCGTCAGCATTTCAGGGACTACGATCACTTTATATTCGGCTTGTTTCACTTTAAACAGAGTACTTTCAATAGAAGCATGACGCGAAAGAATATCCTCATCGCCGTAATCAAAATCAATGTTAGCGCCTAGCAGATAATCCCGTAATTCTATGAATTTGCGGTCAAAATCTAATAATTTTTCGCTTTCTATCCAGTTTTTGCCAATCATTGTCCATACTGATTCAACCGGATGAATAACCAGTACGTCTCTGATTTCCTGTCCTTGCGTCATAGCTAAATTGATACGGGCGAAATAGTCCTCGACTTTGCTGTATTCCCGCCACCATGGTGATTGATAAGATATACTTGCCGGATAATCGCGTTTAGCTTCGCCTTCCATCGTGTACCAGGAAAGATGTTGGCAACGCAAATTAACCCCCAGCGCCGCCTGCCAGTCTCCGACCGCTTTGTGCCCGGCAAAGGGGAAATCCCAGCCGGTGCAGCCATAAGTTTCCGACAAGCGCCATTTGCAGTCAAACTGCCGCGCGGCGGAACTAAGCTGCTTTGCGGTGTCATATGCTCTCCAATGTTCTGTAAGCATATCAATTCCGGGAGCCTGCATGTATTCATAAAAACGCATGCAGCTGCCAACTACATTTGTTTGATGACTGAGAGTATCTTCCTCCAGTACGTGTCCAGTATGCATCATGTTGTGCTTGTCGCACCATTCGCCGATTTGTTTCGCAAAAGCATCAACAAACAAGTGAGTCAGGCAGTCAATATAGTTAAGTTTTACTTTGGATACTTCAACATCGTCAAGATAATAGAACAATTCCGGCAGATTCTCCAATAAGTCATATCCATAACGTTTCTTGAATACTTCCGGCAATTTTCCTGTCCAGGGTGTGCCGTATTTATTATCTTCCCATTTCTGCCAAACTCTGCCGTAATTTGGCTCGTCGGTAAAAATACCCGGAACCCGCTTGCCGAATTCATCGCCGATTTCCTTTAAGTAAGCTTCATGGGTTACTTCTATGAATTTTCCTACCGCGTCGTAATTCAATGTATCCAGATATGTTTGTCCGTTGTGCCATGATGAAGTTTTCTCCACCTCAATATAAAAGTGAATCAGGGTTTTTCCGGCGGGAATCGAAGCGGGTACAGTCGTGAAGCGCTCAAAATTTCTGGCGTTTTCACCCTTAAGCTCAGCCAGATAGAATGCTAGTGTATCCGCATTCGCATTTACTTTTGACAAGTCTGTAAGTTCCTCGCATATAATTTTTCGCGCGCGAAATTCGGGGATAACAGTTACAAGCCCACCTGCCGCGCCGGACGGCCAGCGGTCCTCATCATAAAGCCAGGCCTGCATATCGAGTTTTTCAGCTTCATCAATACATGCTTTTACACATTCAAACCACTTTGGGGAAAGATAATCAGTTGCCAAACCAACACGGGAATGCATGAAAAAGCCGCCAAGCCCCATTTCGTGCATATCTCTAATTTGCTGACGAAGTTCACTTGGCTCAAGTTCACCGTTCCATGCCCAGAAAGGCGCGCCGCGATACTCGCTGGCGGGATTAATAAATTCATTTGTTAAATTTTTTGTCATCAGAAAGCTCCTGGTTATTTTTAGTGGTTACGATATAAATTAGCACTTTTTTTGATTATAACCTTGACAATTGTTACAAAAACAAGCATTATTCTTTCAAAGGCATTAAATTTAGAAGTCAGAATATAATGTAGCTCAAGCGAGACGCTTGTGCTACATTGCATTGGAACAAATCATGAAAAAACATTTATATTTTCAAGATAACAGTTTGCCCATAAAAGTTTTATGGATGGATGAACAGAATACTACAGAATTGCATGAGCATGATTTTAACGAGTTGGTAATAGTTTTTGAAGGAGAGGGGACTCATTATACTACAAATGAAAAATATCACATCAGCCAGGGCGATATTTTTCTCATAAAACCCGGAACCAAACATGGTTACGATAATACAAAAAATCTTAAAATAATAAATTTACTATATCTTCCGCAACAACTGAATTTGTCTCTTTACGATCTAAGCAACTCGCCCGGGTATCATGCGCTTTTTGAGGTGGAACCGGCAATGCGCCAGCAGCACGGGTTCAAAGGCAGACTGCACTTAAGCAGCGGCAAGCTCGAATACATAAAAAAACTGATACATTCAATAGATAAAGAGCTCAATTCAGCTAAGCCGGAAGCCTTGTTTATGGCTGTTTCATACTTCATGCAGATAATAGGATTCCTTTCCCGCAGCTACACCAAAACAGAAATCCCGGAGCAAATGGAAATTCTGTCTTTGAGTGAAGTCATAACTTATATTGAAAGCAACTATCAACACAAGATTACAATCGCCGACTTGACGAAAAAAGCCTTTATGTCGGAAATAACCCTCTACCGCATGTTCAAAAAAGCTTTTAATATGTCTCCAGTAAACTACATCATATCCGTAAGGATCTCCTCCGCCCGGGAAATGCTCAACAACAGCAATCTGAGCATATCGGAAATAGCCTGGAAGACAGGCTTTCCAGACAGCAATTATTTCTCTCGAGCTTTCAAAAAGCTCACCGGCCTGAGCCCCAGACTATATCGAAAACGGCATCGGTTCCGATGCGATTAGTAACGATAATGTTCCGGTTTATATGGACCATCTACCGGTATATCTAAATACTCAGCCTGATCTTCAGTCATCCTAGTTAGTTTCGCTCCAAGTTGTTCCAGATGCAGAGCCGCTACTTCTTCGTCAAGTTTCTTTTCTAAACGGTAAACATCTGTTTCACGATTTGTATTTTTGGCGATATCAATTTGAGCCAGGGTTTGATTTGTGAAACTGTTAGACATTACGAAACTCGGATGACCAGTCGCGCAGCCGAGGTTGACCAGACGCCCTTCAGCCAGCATATAAATACAGTGTCCATCAGGGAAAGTATAACGGTGTACAGGACATTCATTGCCTTTGATTTCTTCTTTTACAACGCCGGGCATATTTTCAAGCTTAGCAACCTGAATTTCATTATCAAAATGACCGATATTGCAGACAATCGCCTGATCTTTCATCTTGCTCATGTGTTCAGCTGTGATAATATCTTTATTACCGGTAGTTGTTACATAAATATCCGCTGCAGGCAGAGCGTCTTCGACTGTGCAGACTTTGATTCCAGCCATGCAGGCTTGCAAAGCGCAAATCGGATCAATTTCACTGACCATAACCCGTGCCCGCTCATTATTCATGGCTTCGGCACAACCTTTACCCACATCACCATAACCGCAAATCATCGCGGTTTTACCGGAAATAAGTACATCCATGGCACGTTTGATTCCATCAGTCAGAGAATGACGGCAGCCATAAACATTGTCAAATTTACTTTTGGTAACAGAGTCATTTACGTTAATAGCCTGAAAAAGTAATTCGCCTCTTTCCTGCATTTGCACCAGACGATGCACGCCGGTGGTAGTTTCCTCGGAAACACCCACCATATCAGCCACGACTTTATGCCAGTGCCGCGGATCTTCCGCCAGAACTTTTTTCAAAAGCTTATTGATAACCTGCAATTCAGCGTTATCGGTAGGCTCATCCAGGATAGACGCATCGCTCTCAGCTTGATAACCGCGATGGATCAATAAAGTAGCGTCGCC